>JAITLH010000334.1 GCA_031277995.1 Deltaproteobacteria bacterium | reverse complement strand
TATCGCAATCATGGCCCAAACCTCATCCTTGGCCTTTTTGGGAATCGACCCAACGGGAATTGTACAATCGCGGGCCCAAATTGACCACGCTTTTTTTTTCAAACCCCCGGAAAAAAAATCCCTCCCCCAAACTAAGCCCAATGCCCTCCCCGGGCCTTTCAAAAACCCTTAAACGATTGGCCAAGCTCCCCATCGCCAAGCGCCCCGGCGCTTGGCGATGGGGTAGGGCGGGTTTATGGGCGAGTTTGACTTGTCGGGGTTTGTTAAGTATCATATGCGTGAAATAAGGTGGAATTTAGTTATCCTGACTAGTTTGCCGTGGATTTCAAGGTAAAACTAATCGTTCCTTAGTGGTTTTTTTATTTAATTATCGGTTAATTTGGTTTAGCCGGCTTTTTTTTATCGTAAAAAGTGGTGATTTTGGGAAAATTTCGTTTCCCCGTAAGGTTTTTTTATGGAAACCATCCTGGTGGCTTGCGAGACAATCGAGGACGAGATTACGAGGGTCCTTAAGGAAAACTCCTTAAGCTATCCGGTCATTTGGCTTGAGGGCGGTCTCCACAATAACCCGGACAATTTAAGGGCCAGGATGGTGGAGGTTTTTGAGCAGGCCGACGGGCGCTGCGAAAAACTTTTGGTCTCCCTTGGCTATTGCGGGGGCGGGGTCTCGGAACTTAAGACCGGCAATTACCTGACCGTTTTGCCCTTGGTGGACGATTGCATCTCGCTTTTATTGGGTTCCATGAAGGCCAGGAGCGAGGCCTCCAAAACGGCCACGTATTTTTTAACCGACGGTTGGATGAGGCACGAAAATAACGTCATCCGCTCTTACCAAAAGACCATCGAGCGTTACGGGGAAAAGCGGGCCGACCGCATAAATAAACTCATGCTCAAAAACTACAAGCGCTTTGGCATGGTCAAAACCGGCTGCTACGATCTCGACAAGGCCGCGGAGGCGGTCAAACCCCTGGCCGAAAAAATGGGGATGTCCATCGAAGCCATCCCCTCGGATCGAACCTGGTTGGAACTTTTGGTCACCGGCCCCCATGACGACCCCGAGCTTTTTTTAACCCTGCCGCCCAATTCCCCCCTCGACTTTGACGACTGGTGCGCCCTGTTAATGGGGCATTCAAGCGCGGCCGCGGAGGCGGGCCTGGTCGCCGATCAATTAAGCGAAGCGGACCTGCTTAAACGCGAGCCCTAAGCCCCCTGGGGTTTTCGCTCCCCCCAAGAAAAAAAAGCGAAAAAATCGCCCGGCCAAAAAAAACGCCCCTTTAGGGCGCCCCATAAGGGGCGCCGCCTAAGAAGGGGCTTTTTTTTACGCGGCGAATCCCACCCGCTACAAGCGTCGCCAAGTCCCGAAAGCTAGGCGTAACGAAGCTCCCGTCGCCGTTAAATTATCGCTTCAAAGCTCATCATTAAGGAAAAAATCTAAGGAATATTAAGTTCTTACCTGACGCGAAAAAGATTTCCTTGAAAGCCGTCACGCCAAAAAAGGAAATTTAAGGCGCCCCGTTCTTGGTGACGATATCCAAGCCAACGTTTGGGCATGATTGTCCGGCTACGCCAAGGGCGAACTTAACGAAATGTTAGGGGTTTTATTGTTAAGCCAAAGACGCCGGGTCTCAAGGGCTAAGGGGCTCGGCGAAACGCCCCGGATAATCAAAGGTTTTGAGATGGGCCGGGTCGCCTTAAATCCCAAGACCTAAGCCAACATGATCGCCGCCCCGAAAAACTTGGCCCCCTGGGCCTGGATCGTCCGCGATCTTAGCCCCACGACTTTTCGTTGACCGGGGCGGTAAATTATAACGTGGCCGTAAATTTTAACGTGGCCGCATATTTTTCGGGGCGCTTATTTGGGCGCGTATTTGTTTTGGGCGTTTGGGATTTAGCGTTTGGCCTTGGCCTTGGGCTTGGTTTTGGTATCGGCCTTGGCGGCGGGGGCCTTGGCCGCGGGGACCTTGGCCGCGGGGGACTTTTTGACCGGGCCCTTTTTGGCCGCCTCGGGCTTTGGGGGCGCGGCTTTGGGAGATTTGCCCTGGGGGGGTCTTCCGACCTTATTGGGCGCTGTCCGCTCGACGCTTAAGCGGCGCTCGTTTTCGTCCACGACCCTTTTTAGGATGAGCTGAACGCTATTGGGTCGCAAAGATGGGCTGGTGTAAACGATGGAATCGTTGTCGCTTTCGTTGTAGGCGTAGCTGCCGCCGTTAAGGATGATGTCCAGGCTCTCCAAGATTTTTTTGGCCGTGTCCGGCCTACAAGAGCGCCCGCCTTCCAGTTTATTTATGGTGAGCGGCGAAAGGCCCGTTTTTCTGGCCATTTCGGCCCGGCTGATGAGCCTTTGTTCCCTATAGGTCTCAAGGTTTTTGAATTGAAACATGGTCACGATGTCACGCCCTTTCGGCATACCCCAAGGGGTTCCGGAGTGGTTTTAGTGACCGGCCTGGGTAAGCCATGGGCCGGTCGGACCGCGGTTTGGTATTTTCGTAAGGCCAATTATGGGCTTAAATAACTTGGTTAATTTTTTTTACCCAACGACAAACCCCCAGGGGGAGTAAAAATTTATTTCATCCGTCACTTTTTTAAACAAAAATTCATTTGTCGATAATTGGCCTAAGCTTATGGATTATTGTCGATTGTCGTTTTGGGCCAACAAACCCAAAAGAAATTAAATCGCCGGAAATGAAGTCGCCCAAAATTAAGTCGGCCAAAATTAAGTCGGCCAAAATTAAGCCGTCTTAGCTTCGCTTCCCGGGCCCTCAGGTTATGGGGGCCTAAGCGGTTAGCCCAAACGGTAAGCCAAGGCTCCCCGCCAAAAGGAGGCCCAAACGGCCGGGCCAAGCGCCAAGCCAAAAAAAGCCCTCCGCCGGAGGGGCGCCTAGGCGGCCCGCCCAAACGATAAGCCAAAGCCCATTGGCCCAAGCGGCCAAAGCCCGGGGTTAGATTGGGGCCGATTATTTTTGGGCCAAAACGGGCGGGGTCCAAGGTTTAAGGCCAATGTGGTTACGATGGAGTCAAAGGGCCCCAAAAGGGATAGGCTTATGGGTATGCCTGGGTGCCCCCGTTATAACCGTTAATTCCTTTAACCCCGAATACCCCTTTACTCTAATTCCTACCGAGTTAATTAGTCCCTAAAAAGCTTACGATTTAAGCCCTGGACAGTCATTCGCCTTAAGCTAGGGCGATTAATGACTCCTCTAAGGACCATTGGGTTAGAGCGAACCAAAAAGACCGCGACTAGTTGTGGCTAAAATACGCAAAAGCTAGACCTTAGAAATATAACATCAATTCTCAATAAAAAGCAATAGAAATTTTCCCCTCAAAATTAAAAAGTCCTGCTCTGGGGACGATTTTTTTTGTCAAATTTCTTTTGAATTCCTGACTGTGGGTAGTATGAACCATAGAGGCTGGGCCCGTTAACCCATCTTCCGGATTTATGGTGAAACTTGACGCGCTTAATTTAGTCAATGGAGTGGAATGCCCAAAAGTTAAATGTCTTAGGTTAAACTAATAAATATATACTGACATTGCTTTATTAATTTAAGATTGTTGGAATTTTAGTTATCAAATAAATTTCTATATTTATTGAAATATTATGAAAATATATCGTAAAGGATTTTTACTTTTTTTGACCTATTTTATCTACACGCGGTAATGGCTAATTTAAAATTCCATTTTATTAAATATATTAAATATGTTGTATTTCTAAGTCCTTTACTTAATGAATTTTAACCCAATCTAACGCCTCCCAGGTCACCCAAAAACCAACAAAATCCGGCCAAAACCCTCCCGAACACCAGGCCCAACCCCGGCCAACCCCGGCCAACCCCGGCCCAACCCCGGACCAACCCGGGCGGGCCCGGGCGGGCCGGTCAAGCCAAACCAAGGCCAAGCCCAGCCAAGGCCAAGGCCAAGCCCAGCCAAAGCCAAGCCAAACCGGCGGGCGATCGTCAAGTTTTGGCGCTTT
>JAITLH010000292.1 GCA_031277995.1 Deltaproteobacteria bacterium | reverse complement strand
CTAAAAGTAAAGGCTAAATTTTTTAAACTCGCATTGTAATTAAAAATTATTCGATATCCGGTGTCATGACAAATCTTTTATTCTTAAAATAGAATTTCGTGGGTAATTAACTCCTTTATACTGACCTCATAAACCCTTTCAGCTAAATAACCAATATTTCTACGGTATGGATAACTCGGCCCAACCATGAGATAATATTCCCAAAACTTCCCCCGGCCACCGCGTCGGGGTCAGGCCGCCCCAAAAAATTCTTCGAAAAAACAATATTTTCGCTTTCCTTTCGTCATAGTGGGTAGACCGTGTCCAAGGAGGATCGCATGAGACATTTTCCGCATATTTTTATCCTAAAAATTATTTTTTCGCTGGCCTTGGGTGGCCTGGTGGTAATGCTCCTATGGAACGCCGTTATCCCCAATATCTCGGACCTAAGCAGCCTGTCCTACTTTCAAGCCCTGGGCTTACTAATCTTGTGCCGGATCTTTTTTGGTCACTTCTATGATCGTAATTACGCCTACAAGCTCCATACCGCCTGGTCAAAACTTTCGCCCCAAGAACGCGTCAAACTCTTCTCGGATCGCAAAAACTCCTGGAAGGAAGAACTAGACAACGCCAATAATTCCTGGTGCGGCCCCTGCGCCGATGATGATCCTTCCAACCCACGCCAGCGCGCCCACCGTGAACGTTTCCAAGGTTTCAGCCAGGGCTCAGATCGCGATCATGACCATGACCACCATCACGACCATCACGACCACGACCAAGATCGACATGACCACGACCATGACCACCCTAAAGGCGATCGCGGGGAAAAGAAAAACGCCGCCGATAATCCGGCCCCGTCGAGCGAACCGGTCACGGGCGAAATTTTGGATCCGGCGATCGGCACCGAAAAATGATAAACCATATGGTCAATGACGATTCGAGTGGCAAACTTATCGAAGCCATAAAGTCATGTCAGGCTAAGGTCAAGGCTTTTATCGCCAAGAAGGTGCCCTTATCCGAGGTGGATGACATCTTCCAGGAGATAGTTTGCAACTTAATAAAGGCCGATAGCTTAAACGGTCCCATCGACATGGCCGCGGCTTGGCTTTACAAAGCGGCCAAAAACGAGATTATTGACCGCTATCGAAAGAAAAGGGAAACGCTTTTTTGGGACGGCGAAGAAGGCGAGCCTTCCATGGAAAGCATGGAAATCTCGGCCATATTGCTTAACCAGCCCGAATCCTCGGAAGACAGTTATTTGCGGCAGCTTTTTTGGGAAGAATTAGAAAAAGCCATCGCCGAACTGCCCCACGATCAAAGGGAAATATTTGTCCAAACGGAATTTAAGGGCATGTCCTTTAAGGAAATATCGGCCGAAACGAACGTCTCGGTCAATACCCTCCTTTCCAGAAAACACCGGGCCGTCGTGGGCTTGCGAAAAAAGCTCATAGAACTCTACGAAGCCATCGTTTACCGCTAAACAATCAAAACCAATACACACTATGGGAGAACGCGTGTCCATCAAAGAATTTTTTCACCAGGTGTTTGATTCCCTTGGTTTCAAACATCACCACCACCACCATGACCACAACCTTATGGCCCATCATTTGGGCCGCCTAGCCCAAACAAACCCCATCGAAGCCGAATATTTCGCGGCTCCCCAATCCCGCCACGCGAAAGGCCACTGGGGCGGCCGCCGCCGTTTTCTCGGTCGAGTTTTTGGCCATGGCCTAGGCCGGGGAGCGATGGGCCTTAAATTCAAGGGATCCGATCCCACGGCTTTTGACCAAAAGCCGCCCGCGTCCCAAAAAACCCCTTCCGCCGATACCGTGGCCAGGGAAACCAAAAACGCCTCGGCCCCGTCCACCGATAACCCCGACATCGAAAGCAAATACTGCCTAGGCTGTGAAAGGGTATGTTTACTCTCGGCCATGAAATGCTCAGGCAAGAAAAAGGGCAAAAAGAAAAAACAATAAACGCCCAGCCCCCCGTAAGCCTCAAGCCGCGAAATAATCGCTTAAAATAAAAAGCCAAAATCAACCAACCACTGGGATCCCGGTGGTTTTTTTTGGGGGCAGGGGAAATTTAACCCTGGGAGAGAAAAAAGCCAATTCCCTTTCGCTAAAAAAAATACGATAACCAAAGGGATAATCATACTGCCCTTAAGACCATTTAAACTTGGCTAAGATTATGGTGATGATTTAGTCGGTAAATCCCAGTTTTGTTTAATATCCGATGGACCAGCTCGCGAAAAAAAATGTGATAATCAAAGGGATCAATTTACTTACCTCAAGTCCATTTAACCTTGGCTAAGTTTATGGTGATGATTTAGTCGGTAAATCCCAGTTTTGTTTAATGTCCGATGGGCGAAATTCTAAAAAAATCCAGAGCTTTCTAAAAGATAATTTTATCTACCATAAATACAATAAATTGAGGCTAAGATTAGGTTGATATTTTAGGCAATAGTTGCCATTTTAAAAAACGGTCTGGGGCGGCTTGAATTGAACCAAATAGCCGCTTAGGATTGCCGCAAGATAAACGGAAATTCTGTCTAGGGCGGGGAGGGTTACCCTCCCAAAGGTCAAAACGATAGGCCGATTGGAAAATTAACGAAGAAACTGTCCATGGGCGGGAAAGCCTGACGATAAATTAATGGCCCGGCTCGCGAAAAAAAAGTGATAATCAAAGGGATAATTATACTAGCCTCAAGACCATTTAAACTTGGCTAAGATTATGGTGATGATTTAGTCGGTAAATCCCAGTTTTGTTTAATATCCGATGGCCCAGCTCGCGAAAAAAAATGTGATAATCAAAGGGATCAATTTACTTACCTTTAGACCATTTAAACTTAGCTAAGCTTATAGTGATGATTTAGTCGGTAAATCCCACTTTTGTTTAATGTCCGATGGGCCAGCTCGCGAAAAAAAATACGATAACCAAAGGGATCAATTTACTTACCTCAAGACCATTTAAATTTGGCTAAGCTTATGGTGATAATTTAGGCAATAGTTGCCATTTTAAAAACGGTCTGAGGCGGCTTGAATTGCCCCGAATAGACGCTTAGGATTGCCGCGAGATAAACGGAAACTCTGTCTAGGGGGGGGAGGGTTTAGCCGCCGCGCGGTCAAAGCGATAGGCCAATTGGAAAATTAACGAAAAAACTGGCCATGGGCGGGAAGGCCTGACGATAAATTAATGGGCCGGCTCGCGAAAAAATGTGATAATCAAAGGGATAATTACACTAGGCTTAAGACTATGAAAAGTTAGCTAAGAATATGCTGATAATTTAGTCTGTAAATCCCAGTTTTGTTTAATGTCCGATGGGCCCGTTCGCGAAAAAAATACGATAACTAAAGGGATAAATTTACTTACCTTAGAACTGTTAAAAATTGGCTAAGCTTATGGTGATGATCTAGTCGGTAAATCCCAGTTTTGTTTAATGTCCGATGGACGAAATTCCGAAAAAAAACCAGAGCTTTCTAAAAGTTAATTTTATGTACCATAAAGGCGATAAATTTAGGCTAAGCTTATGGTGATGTTTTAGGCAATAAGTGCCATTTTAAAAACGGTCTGGGGCGGCTTAAATTGAACCAAATAGCCGCTTAGGGTTGTCGCGAGATAAACGGAAACTCTGTCCTGGGCGGGGAGTGTTTCGACTAAGCGTGGTTAAAGCGATAGGCCAATTGGAAAATTAACGAAGAAATTTTCCATGGGCTTGAAAAGTTTTCGGGTCAAGGACTAGGAAGCGCCAGGAGGCGCCAATTTGACCGTTTACGTAAAGGCTTAGGAGAACGGGATATCCGCGCGAATGAAACCCAGAAATCATCCATGGGGTTTCAAGAAAAAGCCCAAAAACCCATACCCTTGATTGGTTCCTTAAAGGTTGATATTGTCGGTTAAGGATTGATTATTCATCGGTTACCGTTTGGTAAAAATTTAAACCTCCTTAGTTGGCCGGAGTTTTTGGGCGAGGGCTTAGCGCGGGGTATTTTCAGGAAAAATTGGTTGGGAATTAGTTTGACGGTTCAAGGTGTTATAATGGTTAATGGCTAAGGATTGCCTGGCCTAGCGTTTTTTTTGCGATACGAAACGTTTATTTGATTAAATCATCAATCGATGGATGTGAATGGGGGGTAGTGACGTGACCAATGAAAAAACCATTGTCCTGGCGGGCGGGTGTTTTTGGGGGGTGGAAAAATATTTGGCGCTTATTAACGGGGTCTTAAAAACCCAGGTCGGTTACGCCAATGGGTTTACGGAAAACCCCACCTATGAAGAGGTTTGCGCCGGAAGCTCGGGTTTTGCCGAGGCGGTAAAGGTCACCTACGACGGGGAGGTTTTGGGCCTCTCGGAATTGCTCGACTTGTTTTACAAGGTAATCGATCCCACCTCGGTCAATAAGCAGGGTAACGATCGGGGGCCGCAGTATCGTACGGGGGTCTATTTTACCGACCCGGCCGATTGGCCCATTATCCGCGGCTCCTTGGTTTTGCTTTCGGAAAGTCTATCCCGTCCCCTGGCCGTTGAGGGTGGCCGGCTCAAAAATTTCTACTCGGCTGAGGAGTATCACCAAAAATACCTTGACCATCATCCGGGCGGCTATTGCCATATCCCCGAGGCCAGTTTCGAGGCGGCCAGAAATTATAAAAAAAGCGCCGCCGATTCCTTGGAACTCCAAAAGCGCCTCGGGCCCTTAAGGTACGAGGTTACCCAGAGGGGGGCTACGGAACCTCCCTTTGCCAACGAGTATTTCAACCATTTTGAGCCGGGCCTTTACGTCGACGCGGTTGACGGGCGGCCGCTTTTTCTTTCCACGCAAAAGTTTGAATCCGGCTGCGGTTGGCCGAGTTTTTCCCGGCCCATCGAGGAAGCTTTTATCTCCAAACTGCCCGACACTTCCTTTGGCCGGGTGAGAACCGAGGTCCGAAGCTCCCAAAGCGGCTCGCACTTGGGTCACGTTTTTCCCGACGGCCCCCAGGCCTCCGGCGGCCTTAGGTATTGCATAAACAGCGCCTCCCTTAGGTTCGTCCCCAAAGAAAAAATGGAAGCCGAGGGTTACGGCCACCTTCTGGGGCTTTTGGCTAAGGAGGAGGAAAAGGCCCTGGCCAAAGGCCAGGGGTAAAGACCCGTTTTTGGGCTAGTGATCTAGGTGGCCGCGGGTCCGGGGAGGGCGCGCGGCCTTTGCCATAGCGAGGCCAGGGGTTTAAAGCCCCCATTCGTCTCCGCCACCCCGAAATCCAAGCTAATTTAAAAAAGCCCTAAAGCCTTTTAAAATCAAGGCCTCCGGGCTTTTTCTTTGCGAGGGGGAGGTCCAAGGCCAGGGGGGAGTGCCGACAAAACGCTGGGTAAAAGGGGGCTTTAAGGGACTTTAAGGCCCCTTTCGGGGCGCCGGATGGGGCGATTTCGGAGGGGTTCCAGGGGCCGGGGAAAATTTAGTAGAAGGCCGGGCTTTATTAGGCTAATTTTAGATATAATTAGTAAAGTTTCTTAATTTTATATTATGTATCGGATTTTTCCTGGGGCCCGAAAATTCTTAAAGAGACGATAAAACAAAGGGTCATTTGTTTGAAATTCTTAATGTTAATATTCATGGGAATTTATTAGTTTAGTTATGCCTATTCAAAAATAATTTACCAATATAACTATATCTAAATACTCATTAATTAAGATTCAAGAGTGGGCCAAAGTTGGATATCCGGACAAAAAAAATCGTCCGCCATGGCCGCGTCCCTTGACATGGCCAGTCCTATATAGTATTTTCATATTAAAGACTTGTTGAAATTTATTTAAACGGTTGCCTTTACGGTTAAACGCGTTGGCTTGAGCCTAGTCAACCGCGTCCGCCGTCAGCTTATCCATCATAGACATCCTCGTTTCCTAAGAACGTCTAGGGAGAGCCTTTTTTGGCTAACCCACCCTCCCTCCTAATGGACTGGTCAGTCCAAACACGAAGACTGCGCTCTCCCCTCCGGGGCGAGACCGGTCTCTCGCTACATTCTCCCCCCCTTCTCCCGGCCCCGCGCGCGGGGCCAACGCTCTCATGGAGGTAGTTCATGCGTAAAATTCTATTTGTCGCCATTATTCTGGCCTTTTTATGTCCGGTGGCCTTGGCCGCGGGTCCGGAGCGCCCAGACGATCGGTCCATGGTCATCAATCAAGACGCCCTCAAGTTTGAGTCCGCCCCGAGT
>JAITLH010000127.1 GCA_031277995.1 Deltaproteobacteria bacterium | reverse complement strand
ATGAGTTTTGACAGGGCCAATTGATGGGCCTTGGCGATATTGTCTATGAAAACCGCGTCCACCAAATAGGGCCCGCCGGAAACCATGAAAAGGCGGCCGTTTCGGGCTCTCTGGGCCAGCCGGGGGAGTAATTGCAGATCCCCCGGCCCCCAAATAAGATGGGGCCGCAAAACCAGGGTACCGAAGCCCGGGGAGTTAGCCAAAAGCACCTCGCGCTCGGCCAGGGACTTACTGTAAGCGTAGGGCGCCTGGGGGGTGGCGGCGTAGGGCCTGTCCTCGGTCACCCCTTCCAGGGAACGTTTGTCGTAGATTACGCTCAAAGTCGAGGTATGGACGAAATACGAAACCTTTTCCCGCCTGGCCGCCTCCAGGAGCTTGGCCGTGCCCATCGAGTTGACCTCGACGTAATCGGACAGGGGCCCCCAAACGCCGCATTTGGCGGCGCAGTGGATGACGGCCTGGGCGCCCCGGGCGGCCTTTATTAGGCTCCCCAGATCGGACAAATCCCCGTGGGCCACCTCGGCCTTGTTTAAGGGCGAGGATTTCCCGGGCCTTAAAAGCAGCCTCACGTCAAAGCCCTCGGCCAGGAGCGCTTGGGCCACCTTGCCTCCCAAAAACCCACTTCCTCCGGTCACTAAAACTCGCATGATCCTCCCTAAGGGCCACTTTTTATCGCTCCCAAAGCGGCCCCTCCCCCTTGGTTTTTTTCTTTCGCCCAGGCTAGAACCCATTCCCCTCTCTTGGAATCGGCCGGCCCGGGGTCGGCGCCCTAGGCTATTATTTAACTCTCCGGCCCGGCCGGTTTATCCGCGGCCGGCTCTAGCCGGCTCTCTTCCCCTATGGGCGATTCATGATCCCAGCTCCCCAAAACCTGGCCGGTCCCGGTCAAGGTCACCAAATCCAGGGCCTTTTCCCGGGCGAACTTCCTGGCGTCGAATAAATGCATGGCCTGGACCTGATAGTGGTCATCTTGCCCGCCAATCTTTTCCAAAAACGTTTCGGCCTGCTCGCGATCCAAAAAAATCGGTATGTATTCGACCCCGTCGGTTTCCAGAATCAACATGTTATCGCGGTTTACGGTCACCGGATAGGTTATGACCCAAAGCCAAGTCCTGGCTTGGGGATGTTCCTCCCCTTCGGGAGCCTGAGGCATTATTTCGTCTTCCACTTATACACCATAGTTTCAATTATGAAGTTATTTAAGGACAACCAAGGCCCTTAAACCATTGGCCGCTTGGCCAAAAATAACCAACCCGCCCGGGGCCAAAAAAAATTTTTCGGCCCGGGGTTTTGGACGGCCAAGCGACCCAAAAACGCTAACGCTCCCCCCCTCGAAAAAAGCCCCGCGAACGGACAAAATAGCCCCCCGGCGGCCTTCCCCGCCCCGAATGGTGTTTATTCCAAAGGGGCCCCGAGGCGCCCCTTGGCCCCAAAACGGCCCTTTGGGCCATTGGCCTGGCCGGGGCCGGGACTGGGGCGGGATCTGGGCGGGACCTGGGCGGGACCCTTGGAAGCGTCGGTTTCCCGGGGTTTTTTCATTTTCCGGACCAAACGCGATATAATCACGGTGGTCAAAAACCCACCCCAAGGGCTTAGGTTGGGACTTGGTTTTGGCCCGGGGAGTTTTGGCCAAAAAGGCCCTCCATTGGGCCTTGGGGCCGACGCTTGGCCGCCAAGCGCCACACCGGGCGGCCAGAACCGGGCCAAAAAGGACCTTGGAGCCCTTCCCGCTGGGCTATTATACATTAAAATTAATCCAAACGCGCCTCCCAGACCTCCGGGGGAGCGATTTACCCCGCCAAAAGGGCATCCATGGCCAGCCGCATAAAGCTTCTTCCGGAAAACCTGATAAACCGCATCGCCGCCGGCGAGGTGGTCGAGCGGCCCGCCTCGGTTTTAAAGGAACTTTTGGAAAACAGCCTGGACGCCGGGGCCACCAGAATCGAGGTCGATATCGAGTCGGGCGGAAAAAAACTCATTAGGGTCGCCGACAATGGCCACGGGCTTAACCGCGAAGAACTTTTTTTGTGCTTGGAAAGACACGCCACCAGTAAACTCTCGGCCGACTCCGATTTGTTTTCCATATCCACTTTGGGTTTTAGGGGCGAGGCCCTGCCTTCGATCGCCTCGGTTTCCAAACTTACCATCGTAAGCCAACCGGAAAACGAAAGCGGCCATAAGCTCAAAGTCGAGGGCGGCAAGATCTTGGATCTCTCCCCGGCCCCGACCAACCAAGGCACGGTCATCGAGGTCCGGGATTTGTTTTTTAACGTCCCGGCCAGGCGAAAATTTTTAAAAACCGACGCCACGGAAACGGCCCACCTGGTCGAGGCGACCCAGAGATACGCCCTTTCCCGAACCGACCTTAGGCTTAAGCTAAGGGACCATGGCCGGGAAATCCTAAGCGTGGACGAACATAACGACTCCCAAGCCCGGGCCATAAAAATCCTCGGCCGAGACCTCGCCTCAAAGCTCCTACCCTTCGCCCAGGAAAAGGACGATCTAAAAATCGGCGGTTTTCTTTGCGCCCCCGAGGCCGCCAAAAGCGGCTCGAACCTATTCGTTTTCGTCTCCGGCCGCCCCGTCCGCGACAAATTGATAAACAAGGCCATCATCCAGGGTTACGGCCGGGCCCTCCCCCAGGGGCGCTTCCCCGCCGGCGTCGTTTTTATCGAGCTTGACCCCTCCCGGGTTGACGTCAACGTTCATCCGGCCAAAACCGAGGTCCGCTTCCGCGAGCCCGGCCTCATCTTCGATTTTTTGTCCAGGGCCGTTTCCTTAGCCATTGACGTTTCCCCCATCGCCCGATCGCCCAAAACCGAGCCCCAATACCAGAATCGATACCAGCCCCGTTCCCAGACCCCGGAAATAACCCGGAGCCATTACGGCCTGCCCGATTCCCTGGCCCCGGATCGCGACAACGCGAATTTTCCGGCCTTAAACGGCCCCGCCCCCTCCGCCCAAACGGGCGAAAACCAATCCGGCCATGGGCTTGAAAAATCCTCCCCGCGCCTTACCCGTTTTTCCATGGGCCGCGCCCCGCTAGGCGACCGGCTGGAGCGCTGGGCTCCCCTACCCACCCCGCCTTGGATGTCCCAAAACGACGCCCCCGATCAAGCCGGCGCCCCCGATCAAACCCAGGACCCTGGCCAGATTCCGGGCCCAGCCCATGGTCCCGAAATCGCCCAAACCCAGGTGGCCATCGAAGCGGCCGAGGCGGCCAGCGATTCCATAAAAGTCGCCGAAAACGCCAAGGTCCTGGCCCAGTTGCGCCAAAGCTACATCCTGGCCGAGGGGCCCGACGCCCTTTACATCATCGACCAACACGCCGCCCACGAGAGGGTTCTTTTCAATTCCATGAAAGAAACCCTCCATAAGCACGGCCTCCCTTCCCAGGGGCTGGTTTTGCCCGAGACCTTGGAATTGGGGCATCAGGAAAGTTTGGCCGTCGAAAAATTACTCAAACACTTAAGCCATCTGGGCTTTAACCTTGAACCCTTTGGGGACAGGGTTTGGAGCCTTAGGGGCATCCCCTCAGCGCTGGAAGTCGCGGCGGCCAAGGAAGCCCTCTTGGAAATTTTGGCCTCGGCCAAAAAACGCCTCAGGGATTTAGACGGGGCGGGGCTGAAACAAATAGCCACCGATCTTTCCGACACTTGGTTATACGGCCTGGCTTGCCGGGCAGCCGTGAAAGCCGGCGACCCCTTAACCCAAATGGAAATGGAGGCCCTGATAAAATCCCTCTCCGAGCTTGGCTCCGGCGGCTATTGCCCGCACGGCCGCCCCTCGGTGATAGTTTTGAAATTAATCGAGCTGGAAAAACGTTTCGGGCGGACCTAATTCCGGCCAAGAAAAAAAACCGCCCCTTTTTTTGATTAACCCCATGGGCCCTGGCCTAAATTACCACCAAAATTTGAGGTGACCATGAAAAGAACTCCCAAACCGTCATTGGCTTTCCCGGTTCTGGCCTTGGCGTTCTTTCTCTTTTTACTCGCGTGCCCCGGCCAAGCTTGGTCCCAGGATAACGGCCAAGTTACCCAAAACCCCAAAAACTCCCTGACCGTTTACACGGCCATGACCGCCACCACGGCCCAGTTGCCCCTTTTGGGGGCCATTAAGCGGGGCTGGCCGGAAGGCGGCGAGGCCGCGATCGAGTATTGGAATAATCTCGAGGATTTAAGGGCCTTGGTCTTGGACGGTCAGGGAGACGTCTGGGTCGGGCACCTGGAGACCTTATACCGGGCCGCGGCCCGGGGCGCCCCGGTCTCCTTGGTGGCCGTGACGGTTTGGCGAAAATTTTATTTCATCTCGGCCCCGTTGCCGGGGGTCGAGGGAAGCGAGGCCGCCCATCCCAAAGACGTTTCGGAACTATTAAGCCTGGCCGCCAAAAATAACCTGACCGTGACCTTGAGCCCCCAAAATAGCCCGCAGGGTAACCTTCTTGACGAGCTAAAAAACGTCCACGGGGCCTTTCCCACCCAATCCCTTCCGCCCCAGCAGCTTATTTTGGAGCTCATAAAAGGCCAACGGGCAATCGCCCTAATGCCCGAACCCATGGCCAGCCTGGCCGTTTCCAAAGATCCCAAGTTAAAAATCATCGGATCCTTGGAAGAGCAATACTCCAAAGACTTTGGCGGGGACGGCTATCTGCCCCAAGCGGGCGTGGCCGTGAACCTAAATTTGGCCAAAAACCAACCCCAATTGGTTTCGTCCCTAATTGGCCTCATGACCCAAACCGTTTCCGAGCTAGACGGCAAACCGGTTTCGGACAAAATCGCCCTCTTTCCCCCCGAGGTCCTAAAAGCCGTGGGCCCGGAGGTTTTGGCGGCCTCCCTGACCCTGGAGCCTTTAATCATCAAAAGCGCCCATGAGGTTAAGGACCGTATCAATGACTTTCTCCGCATGGCCGCCCCGGACGCGGTTTCAAGCGACCGGGCCATTCCAGCGACTTTTTTCTTCGATCCCGGCGCCGTGACGACAAGCGACAAAACCTCGAACGGCAGTACCCCCGGCGCCCCGGCCAATGCCCAATAACTCGGATAACCCAGGGGCCCACCGGGCCGACGACCTTTCCCCCAAATCCCTGGCCGACTCGGCCTGGGATTTGGGGGAAACGAGCGATCCTGGGGAAGGCCTTTCCGGGGAAACGAGCAAGGACCCGGGGAAATTTTTGGGGAGCCCCAAAAAATTCTCCTTGGTCTCGGCCTTAAGCCCTTACCTGGTTTCCCTGGGGCTTTGGGCCCTTTTGCTTTTGGCCTCAAACCTATTTATCGGGCCGGCCTTGGCCCCGGGCCCCCTGGCCGTCTTAAGGGCCTTCGTTAAGCTGGCCGCTTCGGGGGTTCTTTTTTCCGAGATGGCCCATACGGTTTTTAGGGCCCTCATGGGAGCGCTCCTGGCTAACCTGGTTGGGGGCGCCCTGGGGCTTTTGGCCGGCCGGGCCGGTTGGGCCTTAAAAGTCACCGCCCCCCTTGTGGCCAGTCTCCAAGCCTGCCCGCCCATCGTTTGGGTGACCATCGTCATGGTCTGGGCCGGGACGGGATCGCTTGTCCCCATGGCCACGGTCTTCGCGGCCACCTTGCCCTTCGTTTTCAGTAACACCGCCCAGGGGGTCATGGGTCTGGAACCCAGGGTCCTGGCCATGGGCAAACTCTACGGCGTTCCCGCGATTAGGGTTTGGCGGCTTTTTATCCTCCCGGGCATCGCCCCCTATTATCTGGCCGGGCTCTCAACGGTCCTGGCCACCGGCTGGAAGGCCGCCGCCGTGGCCGAGTTTTTGGGTAGCCACACCGGGGTGGGGGCCAAGCTTTACTGGAGCTATCGAAACCTTAACATGGAAGACCTGCAGGCCTGGACCTTGGCCCTGATAGTTTTGGGCCTAACCTTGGAAGGCGCGGTCATAACCCCCTTAAGGCGTAAGGCGGCCGGTTTGGCGGCCCGGGGCGCGCGAATGCCATGACCTACGACCAAAGCCAACCAGAAAACCAAGGGCCCAGCCCAACCCCCGACCAAGCGCCCAGCCCAGCCCCTGGCCAAGCGCCCAGCCCAACCCCTGGCCAAACCTCCGGCCAAACCTCCGG
>JAITLH010000104.1 GCA_031277995.1 Deltaproteobacteria bacterium | reverse complement strand
ATGACTAGAAATTTTTCGCGGTTTAGCCACGGGCCGTTATCGCCTTTTAAACCATGGCCAGATTTCGTTCATGGTTTAACCCCAGGCTTCCATGGCTTGTTTTTACGGTTTAGCCACGGTAATCGATAAACCGGCCAATCGTTTGAGCCAGATAGCTCGCTAACCTACGATCAATAAGGAGTATTTTAGTTCCCAATGGGTTTTGGGGCAAGTTTTTTTTATCGGGGTTTTTTCGGCGGATTTTTTTATTGGGCATTTTTTATTGGGCTTTTGTTATTGGGATTGGGCTGGGCCGCGGGAACCCAGTAAGTTAATTGGCCGCGGTCAAAAAGGGAACCGCGGCCCATGATAAATAAGGCCGAGCCGTTGGCGCCATCTCTTTCGTTTGATCGCGCCCTCGGGCTAAAAAGTGACCGTTACGCGAGAAAGTTAAAGATAGGCGCGGGCCAATCCGGTGAGGGGGTAGGGGTTTTTTTGGTTCGGGGGGTTGGTTTTTGGCATTCTATTTGCCAAGGGGGAGGGGCTGCCGTCGATCGAAAGGGCGGAGTTTGCCTTGAAAGTCAAGCGACCCTGGGTTATAATATTTTTTCGGTATTAAAGTACCACTAATTTACGCTCTGATGTGATCTTATCTCGTTTTTAACTGGGTCTTTTCACCTCAGTCTTAAAGCGTTTTGGCGGCCAAAGGCCTTGGGGCCTTGGGCGGTCGCGCCTTGATGATTTGTGAAAATTTTAAACCATTGGGGAGAAATTGGGAGTAACCCAGGCCAAAATTATTTCCCGTTTTATTTTCGATTAATTTTTTTTGACTCCCATGGATGTCTAAACGGAGCCATATGAAATCGCTCTTTACTTTGTTTCTTAAGAAAAAACTTATTTTGTTGGCCTTGGTGGCGCCTTTTACCTTTCTGTTGCTCTCATGTTCGGCCTTAATGACCATGCCGGGCGAAAAACAAGCCCCCACGAGCGTTGACGTGGCCGACATGACCCCCGGGAGCCTAAAGCTCACCGTGACCGATTACACCTGGAACATCCTGGGCGGCGGCTCCCACGTTTCGGTCCAAGGAAACTTGGTTAACGAAAGCGGGGGCCCCATCCATGGGGCCATGATCTCCGCCATCATTTACGATCAAAACGGAAATTCCTTTGGCTTTGGGGATAGTTACATAAGGCCCACCTATCTTAAGGAAGGGGCCAAGGCTAGCTTCGAATTCGTCTCGCTTACCAATAAAGCCAAAGGGGTCACCGCCACCCGTCTGGTCTACTCGGTTAGGCCCCAAAGCGGTTACTGAAATCTTGGCCTAGGGGATAGGATGGGGCTTTTTTTTCGTTCGGGCCAGGGGTCGATAAGCGAAAGAAGGGCCGCCCATTAAAAATAGGACATTTTAATAGAAGGTTTTGGCAAAATGATTTTCATTAAAACGCCTCAGCAAATAGAAAAGATAAGGGAAAGTGGGCGACTCGCCTCAAGGGCTTTGGATTTGGTGGCCGATCACATAAAACCGGGCGTCACGACCGAATCGCTCGACGCGATGATCCATGAATTCATCGTAAAAAACGGCGCCATACCGGCGACCTTGGGCTACAGGGGGTCAAGCGGGGCCAGCCCTTACCCGGCCAGTTGCTGCATATCGATAAACGAAGTGATTTGCCACGGCATTCCCGGGCCCAGGAAATTATTGGACGGGGATCTGGTCACGATCGACGTCACCACCATTTTGAACGGATTTTATGGGGACACGGCCAGAACGTTTCTGGTGGGAAACGCCTCGGAAACGGCCAAAAGACTCACGGCGGTCACGGAAGAATCTTTGAAAAGGGCCATCGCCGTGGTCAAAAGCGGGATCAGGCTTGGCGACATTGGCCACGCCATCCAGTCTTACGTCGAAGCGGAGGGTTTTTCCGTGGTTAGGCATTACGTCGGACACGGCGTGGGCATAAAATTTCACGAGGAACCCTCGGTCCTGCATTACGGCAAAAAAGGCAAGGGCCTAAGGATCCAAACCGGCATGGTTTTTACCATAGAACCCATGATTAACGAAGGGGTATACGACCTGGAAATCTTGGATGACGGCTGGACCGCGGTCACCGCCGACGGAAAACTCTCGGCCCAATTTGAGCACACCATGGCCGTGACCGACAAGGGGGTTGACGTCCTGACCCTTTCGTAAGGGGTTTATTTTTTTTGGCCTCGGTTTTTTATTGGCGCTTAAATTCCGCCCTGGGGAGTAAGCGCTCCCTCCGCCTTGAGCCGGGCCAAAATCGCCAAGGGAGAAGGCCATCGGGGAGACCTAAATTGGGGTCTCTTACGGCCGGGTCTCCCTTCGCGCGATTATTTCGGCCCAATTTTTGCTAGCTTTAATTTGGAACCACCCGGGAGCGGCCCAGGACAGATCGTGGCGGCCTAAGGTAACCCCTTAGGTTACCTTGGGTGACCAAGCTTAGCCAGGCCAGGCCTGGTTTGGTTTGGTTTGGTGGTTTTTTTTGTCGGGGTGGATTTTGTAATTCGTCACTTTCGCGCAGGTAAACCATGCTTTCCGAAAACGCGGGAGAATCGGCCCAAAGCCTATTTGAAACGGGTAAACGCTTTTACCTCTCCATCGATCCGGCGGATCTGGAGATGGCCAGGGGCTGCTTTGAAAGATCGGCCAGGATGGGTTACGCCCCGGCCCAGCGCCTATTGGGGGTCATGTATCTCGAGGGCGCCGGCATCGAAAAAAACCTGGAACAGGCCAGAAAATGGCTGACCATGGCCTCGGATCGGGGCGATACCATGGCCTCCTTTCGTTTGGCCCAGCTCTACGCGGCCGCGTTGGGGGTGGAAAAAGATTGGTCCAAGGCTTACGCCCTATTGAGCCTACGGGGCATGGCCGCGATACCCGAGGCCATGGAACTAAAAAGGCGCCTAAAAACCGAGATCGTTCGCCTCTACCCCAACCTCTCGACGGCCCTGGAAAACGAGGAGAACAAAGTCAGGCGCTCGCTTACCCATAGGCAGCGTCGGTTCATTCCCAACTTTTTTGGCCCGGTTCGAAGCGAGGACGATTACCTGGAATTCGAGACCTGGCTCTCCCTAAACCTTGGCCGGATCTCGGCCCAGGAGGCCTTCGGAAAACTCATAGCCTACATGCGAGATTACTATCGAAACATGACCAAGCTTTACCCGGAGACGACCTCGCCTTAACTGGCCTAGCCGGTTAGGCTAGCTTGGTTTGGCTAGCTTGGTTTGGCTTAGCTTGGTAAGCGCCCGACCTCCCCGGAGGACGGGGGCTTGGCGCTAAGGAAATTTATAAAAGATGAACGAAATGACCCCAACCAGAGAAAGCGGCGGCCCCTTGGACCCTTTGGGGGCCCGGCTTCGGGCCCCCGACGAGATTGGCCTGGAAAAAATCATGCTCTTTCCGGAAAAAATCCCCGGATTGGGCTTAAACCTGGTGGGGGTCGATCCGTTTTATCCCGTTTCGGTGGAATTAAGTTTGACCAGCCGCTGCAATTTAAGCTGCGTTTGGTGTTCGGACTTAAAATCCCGGGCCCTTTGCCCGGACCGGCTGGACTTGGGCGATCTGGATCGTCTTTTTGGCGATCTGGCCTCTGGCGGCACCAAGGGGGTAACCATCGAGGGCGGCGGGGAGCCGACCCTTTGGCCCGATTTCGTGGCCGGAACCGAATTGGCCCGGGTCCATGGCCTTTCCGTGGGCCTAATCACCAACGGCACCAAGCTTTTCCCGTTAGGGCGCGAGGCGGGGTTTTACTCAAACTTTCAGTGGATACGGCTAAGCCTTGACGCCTACGGTCCCGATCTTTACGAAAAATTAAAGGGCCGCGATGGCTTTGACGTTTTGCTGAACTCGCTTTCGAAACTGGCCAAAATTAAGTCCAGGCCGGTATTGGGGGTGGGTTACGTCCTTACCTCCCTAAACGACGACCCGGAGGGCTTAAGGGCTTTGGCGATAAAACTAAGGGATCTGGGGGCCGATTACCTCCACCTTAGGCCCGTGGTCGATCACGACGAAATGGCCAGCCACAGGGATCCCCAGGTTATTTTGGATAGGCTCTTGGATTTGGAAACGCCGTTTTTTTCGGTAAACGCCAAGGCCCTAATCGAAAACCAAATTTTTGGCAACGACGGCCTGCCTTGCCTGGCCCACAGTTTATCCACCGTGATCACCGCCGACGGGTCGGTCTTTTTATGCGGGCGCCTAAACGACGATCCCGCAACAGGTTCCATGGGTAACATAAAAAACGATTATTTTAAGGACATCTGGGGCGGCGAAAAACGCCGGGAGCAAGTGGCCTGGTCGGCCAAGGGCGAGTATTGCCTTAAAAACTGCCCGCAATGCCGGATGACCAAGTATAACCGCTTACTGCATAACCTTAAACGGGTCAAAACCCCGGACTTCATTTGAATTAGCCCCGAGGCGAAGCCCAAGGCCAAGCCCCTGGCCAAGCCCGAGGGCTTGGCCCTGTGGTTTGCGCTAGGGGTTTTAGGGCCGCCCGGGTCCCAAAGGCGCCGCATGGCCCAAAGAAAACTTCACCGGCCCACCCTCCCCCCGGCCCAAAAGCTGGGCGGCGTGGTTTTGCATAGGGCCCCCCGGGGCGATTCGGACTTGGTGGTAACCTTTTTGACCGGGGAAAAGGGCCTGGTCACGGCCTTGGCCAAAAACGCCCGCCAGAGCGTTCGGCGCTTTGGGGGAAACCTCCTAAGGCCGGGCACGGCCGCTTGGTATCACTTAAGGCAAAGGCCGGGCCGGGAAATGGCCTTTGTCGAAAGGGGCGAAATAAACCCCAAAGCGCCGGTCTTACCTTCCGATCCCGTCTGCTTGGCCTTGGTCGCCTGGAGTTTGGAACTGGTGAGGGCCTTTGAGGCCCACGAAAACCCGGCCAAAAAACCCTTTAACCTCCTGGTCAGATACCTAATCGCCCTATCCAGATTGACCGACTTTAAGCCGCCCGCCCTGGAAGCCCGCCGGCTCTCGATAATCTTTACCAAAAGCTACCTTAAACTGGCCGGGTTCGCTCCCGTCGTGGACCGGTGCCTGATTTGCGGGGCCCCCGATTCCCCGTCCTGGTGGTGGGACGGCGCCCAGGGCGGCGTCATTTGCCAAAACTGCGTCTCCAAGCGCGGCCTTGGCCCCACCAAGATGTCAAGGGAACTCGAGAGCGCCTTAAAAACCGCCTACGGTAAGGAAGGCCTTAAAAACCTTAGCGAAAAAGAAATCCGCTCGGCCGAGAATTTTTTTAGGACCATCGCCACCTTGCAATCCGGCCGTAGGTTTAAAAGCGTCAAGGTTTTTTACGAACTTTTGGAAGAAACTTAGGCGACGCAAGGCCAGTCGATTGGCCCTGGCCAATCGAAGTTGGTTAAAGGTTAAATTTTTTCTAGGTTAAATTTTTTTCATGGCTCAAGTAAGGCTGCAAAAATATCTATCCGAGGCCGGGCTTTGTTCCCGAAGGGGGGCCAAGGATCTTATGCGCGAGGGGCGGGTGAGGGTGGACGGGAAGGTCGTCGACGCCCCCTGCGAGATGTTTGACCCGGAAGTTTCCATCGTGGAAGTTGACGGCGAGGCGGTCGGAAAGCCCCAAAAGCTGGCCTATTACATGTTTCATAAACCGGCCGGGTTTTTGACCACCTTTGACGACCCCAGGGGGCGGCCAACGGTCAAACCTTTTTTGGATAAGTTACCCGTGAGGGTCTTTCCCGTGGGCCGCCTGGACATGGACGTTTCGGGGCTTTTAATCGTCACCAACGACGGGCAATTGGCCACGAGGCTTATGCATCCCTCGTATTTGGTGCCAAAAATCTATTTGGCCCAGGTCAAGGGCCTACCCACGGAAAGGGAACTAAATCTTCTTAGGACCGGCCAGATTTTGATTTTGGGAAAACCGGCCGCCCCGGCCAAGGCCAGGATGATAAAAAGCGGACCGAACAAAGGCTCTCTGGAGCTGACCCTAACCGAGGGGCGCCATCGCCAGGTAAAACGCATGTGCGCGGCCATAGGCCACGAGGTCATTCGCCTAAAAAGGGTCTCCTACTGCGATCTGCCCCTCCCGGCCAATCTGGCCGCCGGCATGACCCGGAAACTCACCGCCTCCGAGATAAGGCATCTACGGGCCCAAGTCGGCTTGGAGGCCACCCCAACCAAAAATTGACCCGGCCCCGGTCAAGGGCCCGGCCCTTGACCGGGGCCGGGGCGGCTTAGCTTTGGTTGTCAAAGAATCGTCAAGGAACTATAATAAACGTGGCGATTAAACGTTTGGCTGACTCAATGTCACCGTTTATATATGTTGTTTTAGTTTTTTAAGCGAGAAGCGTTAACCAAAGGGCTATAAAAAAAGCAAAAAGATAAAAAAATTACCATACTTGGCCTTGGAGACCGATGAAAAGCCAAAACTTTAAAAACCTCATGGCCGCCCTAAAAAACGCCCCGTCCTTGGCCTTGGAGGGACGGGTGACCAAGGTTTCGGGTTTGGTTATCGAGGGTGACGGCCCGGCGGCTTCGGTGGGGGAGGTTTGTTCGATTCAGCTTCCGGACGGGAGTTTGCTTGAGGCCGAGGTGGTGGGCTTTAAGGATCGCACCATCCAGCTAATGCCCGTTGGCGACATGACGGGACTGACCCCGGGCAGTAAGATAATGGCCAGCGGCCAAAGGGCCACGGTGGACGTGGGCTTGGGCATGTTGGGACGGGTCTTGGACGGCCGGGGGCGCCCCATGGATCTTAAGCCGCCCTTTGAGGTCGAGGCCAGCTACCCGATAAGAACCAAACCCGGGAACCCCTTAACCAGAAAGAGAATCGATACCCCGGTTGACGTGGGGGTAAGGGCCATTAACGCCCTACTGACCTTGGGCCAGGGCCAGAGGGTGGGCATATTCGCCGGCAGCGGGGTGGGAAAAAGCACCCTCATGGGCATGATCGCCAGAAACATGTTGGCCGACGTTAACGTCATCGCCTTAATCGGCGAGCGCGGCCGCGAAGTCAGGGAATTTATAGAAAAAGATCTGGGGCCCGAGGGCCTCAAAAGAAGCGTGATCGTGGCCGCGACTTCCGAGCAGCCGGCTTTGGTTAGGATGAGGGGCGCTTGGGTGGGGACGGCCATAGCCGAATACTTTAGGGACAAGGGCCGAAACGTGATTTTGATGATGGACTCGGCCACGAGGTTCGCTTACGCCGCCCGGGAAGTGGGCTTGTCGATCGGGGAACCGGCTACCACCAGGGGCTACACCCCTTCGGTTTTCGCCCTGCTTCCGCAGCTTTTGGAGAGGGCCGGGGCCTGGAACGAAGGCAGCATCACCGGCCTTTACACGGTTTTGGTCGAGGGCGATGACATGAATGAGCCGGTGGCCGATTCCATGCGCTCGATACTCGACGGGCATTTGGTCCTTAGAAGGGAACTGGCCGCCCGCAACCAGTATCCGGCCCTGGACATTCTCTCAAGCATAAGCCGGCTCATGGTCGATTTGGCCGACGACTCCCAGCTCTCGGCCGCGGCCAGGTTCAAAGACATCCTCTCGGTTTTTCAGCACAACGAAGACATGATCAATATCGGCGCCTACCAAAAAGGCACCAGCCCCGAGGTCGATCAGGCCATCGCCTACCACCCCAGGTTCATGGAGTTTTTAAGGCAGCCCTTCGACCAACTGGCCACTCTCGAACAAAGCAAACAAGCCCTTCTTAGGGTAACCGCCCCCCTCCCCGGGGCCGGGGGCCCACCCTCCAGACAGTGAAATGTCCCCAAGGGCTTTTTTGGTCCCCCTTGGTCCCCTTTGGTTCCATGGCCAGGCCATGGTCCCCATGGGGCCAGGACTTGAAAAATCCCAATCAACTCCCGGTAAATATCAGCTAAGGACTCAGAATGGTCAACTCAATATATTCCAAACCAAAAAAAGCGCCCATCAAAACGATTTCGCTCCTTGGTTTACTCGTCTTTCTTTTCGGTCTTTTTATTGGCCTTGAAGGCCAGGCCTGGGCCTCGGAAGCGGCCGGCCACGGGGCCGAGTCCCTCCACCTGGACGGGGCGAGTTTAGCCATCTGGTGGGTTTTGCCGTTTGTGGGCATGCTCCTTTCGATCGCCCTTTTTCCCTTACTGGCCCCGCACTTTTGGGAAAAGAACTTTGGGAAAGTGGCGCTCGTTTGGGCCATTGTTTTCTTCCTGCCCTCGTTTTTTCTCTTGGGGGCCACCCTTTCGGTTTACGCCATCGTTCACACGATCGTGGCCGAATACATTCCTTTCATAATACTCTTATTGGCTTTATTTGCCATCGCCGGGGGGATCAGGGTCAAGGGGTCCCTGTCCGGGACCCCGCTCATGAATTTGGTTTTTTTAATCATCGGAAGCGTTTTGGCCAGTTTGATGGGTACCACCGGGGCCTCGATGCTTTTGATTAGGCCCTACATAGCCGCCTCAAGCCACCGCCGCTATCGGGTCCACACCATCGTCTTTTTTATCTTCCTGGTTTCAAACATCGGCGGCTCCCTAACCCCCTTGGGCGATCCGCCTTTGTTTTTGGGCTTTTTAAAGGGCGTCACCTTTTTTTGGACCACGGCCAATATCTGGCTTCAGACCCTGTGCCTGGAAATCGCCCTTTTGGCCATACACTTTTTGGTCGATTCGTATCTGTACAAAAAAGAAGGATCGCCCAAAATTCCCGCCACCGAAAAAATCGGCCTCGAGGGCTCGATAAACTTCCTCCTTTTGGCCGCCGTGGTGGGGTTGGTTTTACTTTCCGGGCTCTGGCACAGCCAAGGCCAGCTAAATATCTGGGCCGACATCAATTACCTTTATTCCGACCTCATTAGGGACGTTGGCCTACTTTTTTTAACCTTCCTAACCGTTTTCATAACCCCCAAGGCCACGAGAACGGGAAACAACTTTACCTGGGATCCCATAAAAGAAGTGGCCAAAATTTTCTTTGGCATCTTTATCACCATGATCCCGGCCATCGCCATTTTGCGCTCCGGGACCGACGGGACCTTGGCCTCGGTCATTTCGCTAGTCTCCACCCCGGGCGGGGAGCCGGTTAACCAGGCCTATTTCTTTTTAACCGGGGCCCTTTCAAGCTTTCTGGATAACGCCCCAACCTACCTAGTCTTCTTTAATACCGCCGCCGGCGCTTCCCCGGAACCGGCCCTGTATCTGATGAACGAAATACCCCAGACCCTGGCCGCCATCAGCTGCGGGGCCGTTTTCATGGGGGCCAACAGCTATATCGGGAACGCCCCCAACTTCATGGTCCGCTCCATCGCCGAGGAACGCGGGGTCAAGATGCCCTCCTTTTTTGGCTACCTAGTCTGGTCAATCGGGATCCTGGTCCCCTTGTTTATCGTGTTGGCTTTCATATTCTTCTACTCCCCCCCCATCCCCCCCAAACCCCCAGGGGATTTGGGTGGGAGGCCAAAAAGCCCTTTTCGCCCCGCCCAAAATACTGGCCTAAAACTTGCTTATATTGTATAGTATGGTATGTCACCGTGGGCCTGGCCCTGGATAAGGTTTTTAGGCGCCCCAGGCGCCCCCGCCTTTGGCCAACCGGACGGGGGGAGAAGATGTCCAAACCGTCAAACGAATTCTGGAGGTCCTTGGCCAAACCCTTGGCCCTGGCCCTTATTTTGTCTGGCCTTTGGCTTTTTTCCCCGGCCCCTTTGGCCGCCCAGGAAGACGGCGATTTAACCGACCTTTTCTCCGAAGACCCCGAGGATTTCGCCCCCAACCAAACCTCCGTCGAAACCTTTTCGCCCGCGGCCTCGCCCTCGCCCTCGCCCGCTCCCGCTCCGGCCTCGGCCATACCGCCCCTACCCCCCACGGTTCCGGAAGTGGCCCCCCCGCCGCCAATCCCGGACGCGGCGCCCGGGGTTTTGCCCCCGGCCGGTTCGACCGCTTCGCCTTACGAGCTTAACGCTCCCAATACCCAATCCCAATCCCAGGCCCAGTCCCAGGCCCAGTCTTTTGACGAAAGTAACGACGAGGGCATCCTAGGCGATCCCTTTGGCGATGCGCCTAGTCCGCCCAGGGCTTCGGGGCCCCTGGATTCGGAACTGACCATGACCCCTTTGGCGCCCGACCAAAACGCGGCCCCAGGTAATGAGTCCGAAAGCGCCCCCTCGAATCTGGCCACCATGCCCATCGATCCGGAACCCGGTTACTCAAACTTTCAAGGCGAGGTCATCACCCCGCCCCCGCCGCCTTGGCAGCGCGCTTCCCGCGACACCGTCGGCACCCCCTCGGCCAGCGGCCCCCTACCCGACTTTGACACCAGCCAAGGACGCTGGCAACAAATGGAGATCGGCCAGTTCGACCGCCCCAGAAACGCCCAGGGCGTGGGGGCCAACGAGTCGATTGGCGCCCAAAACGCCAATAATTCCAATTCCGGCGCCCAAACCCCCCAGGCCGCCGCTAGCGCCCAAATAACCCAGACCGCCCAAGCCGAGGCCCCAACTGGGACGCCATCTGGGGCCCCAACCGGCGCGGCCCAGACAAGCGCCCAAAACGATCCCGTGCGGGAACTTTTTTCAGACCTTTTGCCCGAGACCCCGGAACCCCTGGCCCCGGCGGCCCCGCCGCCGCCCCCAACCACTCAGCCAAGCGCGCAAGCTAGTCCCCAGGCTAGTCCCCAGCCAAGCGTCCAGCCAAGCGCGCAACCAAGTACCTCGGGCGCCTCGGTAAGCGGCACCCTAAGCCCGCCGGGCTCAAACCAAAACTCGTTAAACGAACTGTTTTCCGATTTTTCCATGAGTGACATCAACTCAAACGCCCCGGTCACCCCAAACGACGCTACGGGCGCCGGGACGCAAGAAGCCGCGCCAAGCGGTTTAGTAAGTCTCCCCTTATCCCCGCCGCCGGCCGCGACCCCAAGCGTTCCCATCGTCCCGCCCTTACCCGAAAACGAGAGATCCCTCGCGGTTACCCCCCCAAGCGCCTCGATGGCGATGGAGGCCAGTAGCCTGCCCGAGCCCGAGGACGACGACGCCAATCTGGCCATAGCCCGGGCCGGTTCGCTTTTGGTCGAGGAAGGCTTAAGGCCAAAGGTCGGCTCGGCGGCCATCTTGGAGCCGGGCGCGACCTCCGCGGCCGCCAGCGCCAAAGATCAAACCAAACCGGCCACGGCCGCCAACAAGGCCAAGACCACGGCCAAGAGCGCCTCGCCCAAAAGCGCGGGTTCCTCCGGGGCAAAGGCCGCCAAACCCAAGGCCGCGGCGGCGCCCCGGCCCAACATAAGCGTTATTTTGGTTAACGAAACGGGCCGTCCCAACGTGGGGGAGGATTACCGAATGGTCTTAAGCCGCATGGGTTACAAAGTGGTTTCGGTAACCGAAAGGGGGCCCAGCGGGGCCGGCGGCCAAACCGTCATTACCTACCAAAGCGGCCAACAAAGCCAAGCCCGGGCCCTGGCCAGGCGCCTACCCGGTCCCAGGCAGTTGGTGGCTAGCCAGGACTCCCTCCCCGCCGAGGCCGTGATCGTCATTAGATGACCGATAAACCCCTGGCCCTAAACGTGGTTCACCGCCCGCCCGGCGGCCAAGCCATCCTCTACCAAACCGAACATCGCTACCTAGGTTTACTAGAAGATCGCTTCGGGCCAAGGTTTTTGGACTACCGAAACGCCTGGGCCCAGGCCGCCCATAGATCGGACCCCGGGCCCTTTCCCCTAAGCTTGGATCTGGCCATTAATTCCGGCTGCGATCTATCTTGCCTTATGTGCCCGCTTCCGGGTAACCCCTCAGACCGCGCCTATCAGCCCATAGACCCTAATCTATACGAAAATCTCATGGCCCAGGCTAAGGAAGCGGCCCTGCCGGCCCTAACGTTGGGTCTAGCTAGCGAACCCTTACTTAACCCAAAAGCCCCCCAATACATCGCCATGGCCGAGCGGGCCAACGTCATGGACATCCGTTTGGGGACTAACGGCCAAGCCCTAACCGCGCCCCTCATCGAAGCCCTGCTAGAAAGCGGCCTAACCAGGTTGGAAATCTCCCTGGACGCTTTTTACCCCAATACTTACGGCCTTATCCGCCGGGGCGGAAAACTCCAGCCCCTGGAAGCCGCCATCGATTATTTCCTAAACCAAAGGGCCAAAAGGTCCCAGGCCCTGCCGCTCCTAAGGTTAAGCTTTTTGACTTTGCCCCAAAACCAAAACGAGCTGGAACCCTTCCTGGAGCGCTGGTCCGACTCGGCCGACCTTATCTCCATCCAAAAGCCCATCTGGTTTCCCGGCTCCCGCCTCCCCAAACCCACCACCAAGCAAAACTCCGGGGCGGGTTCCGATTTTGGCCCGGGGCCAAATTCCGAGCCCCCTTTGGAAAAATCCTTTTGCCAGCAGCCCTGGCAGCGCCTGGGCC
This sequence comes from Deltaproteobacteria bacterium, assembly GCA_031277995.1. Lineage (GTDB taxonomy): Bacteria > Desulfobacterota > Desulfarculia > Adiutricales > Adiutricaceae > JAIRNQ01. Next base: position 212 of record JAITLH010000104.1, on the reverse strand, counting down.
TGGACCAAGAGGGCCGCGTCTGGCCCTGCTGCAATTGGTACGGTCGGGACTTACTGGGCCTAAGCGCCCAAAGCGCTTCCATCGCCCAAATCTGGCAATCGCCCACCCTAAACGCCCTAAGGCAAAACCACCTAGCCGATCGCTTGCCCGCGCCTTGCCAAGCCTGCTCTGAGGCCGGGGGCTTTTGACGCCCAAACAAAATTAACCCAAAA
>JAITLH010000392.1 GCA_031277995.1 Deltaproteobacteria bacterium | reverse complement strand
GGTCATTACTTGGGTCTTTTTGGCTAAACTTTGGGTCTACCCTTTTCCCAATGTGGGAGATGGGTGGGCCTTTTCTGGCGGACCTTTTGGGTCCGATTAATCGTTAATTCATTCGCTTTAACCCTAAATTTCAATTCAAGGTGATATATGTCAGAGATTGGAAGTGTCTTTAAATGCGGATCCTGCGGCCAGATGGTCGAGGTTCTTTTACCCGGGGCGGGCGCTTTGACCTGCTGCGCCGCCCCCATGACCGAGCTCATAGCCAACACCACCGACGCCGCCAAGGAAAAGCACGTCCCGGTGATAACCAAGGTTGACGGCGGCTACAAGGTCTCCGTCGGATCGGTGGCCCACCCCATGGAAGAGAAGCATTACATCCAGTGGATCGAGCTGGAAGTCAACTCCATCCGCCAGTTTAAAAAACTGGAACCTGGCCAAGCCCCCGAAGCCACCTTCAAAGCCGAGGAAGGGGAAGCCCACGCCAGGGAATACTGTAACCTCCACGGCCTTTGGAAGGCCTAAGCGGGCCATTGGCCTTTTGACAGATCGTAAAGACTAAGGGGCCGCGCCCGGCTTTTTTAGCCGAGGGCGGCCTCTTAGTCTTTTAATGGGTTCGGCCATGCCACAAAATAGCGATTATTTAGCGGAAAAATCTAAAATCGAACGAAATATCCTTAAGCCCATCTCCGAGGTCATAAGTAGCGAACTTGGCAGGGTGGCCGCCCAGACCATCTTGGACGAGTCACTAAAAAGCCACGAAAAAGCCCCCAGCCCTTCGCCCTTTGAGGGCCGGACCCCCATAACCATTTTGGCCCAAAGGCGAATCGAGATCGACTTAATAAAGTTCATATACCAAAACCTAAAGGACAAGTTTGGCTTGGACGCGGCCAAAAAGTTAATCGGCCAAGCGGTCATAAACGACGCCATCGCCGCCGGCCGGCAAAAAGCCGCCCTAGTCGCGAGCCCCACAAACCTATTGACCTTCGCCCAAATCTTGCCCCAATGGAGCCAAGGCGACGCCCTCAAGATGACCGTCTTGGAATCCACCGCCGATATCCTTCGCTACACGGTCCACTCCTGCCGTTACGCCCAAATGTACAAAGACATGGGCTTATTGGAACTGGGCTTTTTGGTCTCCTGCTTTAGGGACGGCGCTTTCATGGAGGGCTACGCCCCCAACGTCACCTTGGACAGGACCAAAACCATCATGACCGGGGACGAGACCTGCGAGTTTTGTTACCGGGCCTCAAAAAATCCCCAAACGATCTAGCCCAAAACGGGCCGCCCCTTTTGGGAGCGACTGGCAGGGCGCGAAACCCTGGGGCAGATCCTAAGGGGAGTAGGCCGGGCGGGCCTTTGGGAGAAAAGCTTTTTAGTTTTCGGGCATTCTGGCCCAAGCTGTATTATAATGGCAAGGGTTGGCCCTTTCCCTAGCGGCCGGCCAAAAAGGCCCCCTTTGACCATCTCGGCCAAAAGGGCCCAGAAGGTAAGCCAAGGAAGTAAACTTAGACGGAAAGTTAGGCAAGACCGGCTCCTGGGATAACCATCTATTTTTATTAAGTAATTTTGTCCGTTTGCCCCTAACCGCGAAACTCGGGTTAGTCACGAAACTTAAATCCATTAAACAAAACTTCTCTCCCGGCGCGCTTTTCACGCTCTTTTCACGCGTTCTTGGCGCTATTTAGGGCCTTTTGGCTTTGGCCATGGACTTTTGGCCATGGGAGGCCCGGTTTAGTCGGGGAGAGATCTTTAGCCCAATTCCTTGTTGGTGAGTTATGAAACTTTTTATTTTTCTTTTGCCGCTTTTTGCCTTGGTCTGGGGTTCCCTGGCCATGGCCCAGACCCAGACCGACGCCGCGACTTTAACCCAGTTAGCCGAGGGTGGGGATTTGGTGGCCCAGGATCAATTGGCCGAACGATACTACTTCGGTAACGGGGTTAAGCAAGATTACAAAAAATCCTATGAGTTGGCCAAAGATTTAGCCGACAAAGGGTACCCCTGCTCCCAGATGGTCATGGGTTCTTTGTATTACAACGGGTTCGTGCTTGGCAAAAACGTCAAAAAAGCCTTTGAATACTTCAAAAGCGCCGCCGGTAACGGCTCTAGCGTAGGCCAGTTGTTTTTGGGCCTCATGCATTACAACGGCGAAGGCACGGCGGTCAACAAAACCGAAGCCTACAAATATCTTAAACTGGCCGCCGACGAGGGCTTGGCCGAAGCCCAGTTCCAGGTGGGCTCAATGAGCCAACGCGCCGAGGGCACCTCGAAAAACGTTCCCGAGGCCATCAAATACTACCGCATGGCCGCCGACCAAGGTCACGTTGACGCCCAATACGCTTTGGGACTCGTTTACGGCATGGGCCAGGACACCGCCCAAAACATGAAGGAAGCCATTAAATACTACCGGCAAGCCGCCGAGCAAGGTAACCCCAACGCCCAGTACCTTTTGGGGCTAACCTACTTTTTTGGCGAAGGGGTGACCAAAAACGCCGCCGAAGCTTCCAGATGGTTTACCTTGGCCGCCGAGCAAGGCGACGTTGACGCCCGCTATAACCTGGGGGTCATGTACGCCAAGGGCGAGGGCGTCCCCAGGAAAAAAGACGAAGCCTTGAAATGGTTTACCCTAGGGGCGGAGCAAGGGGACGCGAGGTGTATGTATAATCTGGGTTACCTTTACGACACCGGGGACCTAATCCCCCAGGACGTGAACGAAGCGGTGAAATGGTACCGGCTGGCCATAAAAAACGGCAACCTGGAAGGGCGGGACCGGCTGGCCGAACTTGAGAAAAAATAGGCTTTAAGGGTAGTTTTACGACGCTTTTACCATCTTTTTTACCTTCTTTTTACGCTTAAGGTTTAGACTTTTTAAAGAAACGTTTAGAAGCGAAAACCCTTTTAAAGCCAGAATCGGTTAAAAACCAGGCATATCCGAAAATCGCCCGGCCCTTCTCGCTCCCTTAGGCCTGGCCAACAAAAAAATTTTCCCGGGCCGGAATTCGTTTTTTTAGCGGCGAATTCCGGCCCTTTATCCCAAACCTTGACCATTTACATAAAGATATGAGGTATACCATGACCCGTGCCACGGTTGAATCGTTGGCTTCGGCCATCGTCGAATCCGCAAGCCTTATCCTCAAACTGATAGACGAATGTCCCGACCATCTTTGGAACGAAAAAGCCGGAAAGTGGCCAATCTGGCAACACCTGGCCCACTGCGCCAGCGCTTCGAACTTTTTTCTGCCCGGCGAGCGCGTGCCCTTGGCCCCGGGCCTGACCGAGGCGCTGGTTGACTTTGAAGTCGTCGGCACCGAACCGGTTTCCAAAGACGCCCTGAGGGCTTCTTTCAAAGCCGCCCAGATTAAGCTCGATAACTTCCTGGCCCCCCTAAAAGACGAGGATCTTTCCAAAGACAACCAACACCTAAAAGCTTACGGCCTGGACTGGTCAATCGTCAAAACCCTGTCCCTCGTCTCCGGACATTTCTATTACCATCTGGGTAACGCCGACGCGGTCCTTAGAAGCCACGGCCATCAGGGCATTTTCTAAGCGTTTAAGTTTTTAAGCTTATAAGCTTATAACTTATGCCCAATATCGCTTCTAAAGTAAACCCAATCGCCGTTTTTTCGCCCTAAAAAAGGCCTCCCTTACATAAGGGAGGCCTTTTTTGTGCCTGCCAGGTTTTAGGCTTAATTGAAATTTCTTTAACCAAGGCCATAACCGGACTGTGATATTCCCCTTATTGTTGGAATTTGGGGTTGGCGCTCCGGCGGGCGCGCATGTCGCTTACGATCCTCTCGGCCAGTTTTAAGGCGTCCAATTCCACGATCATGGAAGACCCCAGGGTTTTCTTGGTCTCTTCGGAAAAAAAGTTGGTCAGGGCCGCTGAACCCTGGATGGGGGCGTAGACCGAATGGTAGGAGTTTAGGCCCAAAAGGCGAAAGGCGGTCGCGGCGGCCAGGCCCTTTTCGTTTGACCATTCCGGGCTGGCGAAGGCCAATGGCATGTCTTTAAGATCCGCTCCGACGTTATCGGCCAAGGTCCGGAAAAGAACCGAGGCCCTGGCGTTATCCAGGCACTCGCCCATATGCCAAACGGGCGGCAGGTCACCCAAAAAGGCCTTAAGGCCCGGCCCGGCCAGCTCTTTGGCCTTGGGATGGCAAAAGCCCAGCTTTAAAAGCGAATAGGAAGCGCAGCCGTTGGTGATGACCAAAACGTCTTTGGCGATAAGGGCCCGGCAGAGTTCCACCACGTTTTTTTCGTAGATGACCCTGGGATTGTTGCAGCCCACTAAGTTAACCACCCCAATGATTTGGCCTAAGGTTAAGGCCTCGGCCAAGCCCTTAAGGCCATCGGGGCCTATGTTTTCCAGGGAAAAACCAATTTCCCCGGCTATCTCGTAAGACGGGATGTGGGTGGGCACTTCCCTTCTGGCGGCGAAACTTTCGATACCCCTTAAAACGATCTTTTTGGCCAGTTCCGTTGACTCCCCAATGTTTGAGTGATCGTGGTCATAGCCAATGTGTTCGGCGCCGGGGAGCCTTCCCGAGTCGCTGGTGGTAACGACCGCGGTTTGAAAACAGCGGGCCACAGCCATGATGGAGGGGAAGACGTCTTGGACGTCGGCTACCCAGAGATCCAAAGCGCCGGTCGCCAAAACGCACTCGGCCCCAACGGCGTTGGAAAGCGGAATCACCCCACCGTACCTATACATGGCCGACAAACCCGAGCAGCAAATGCCGTAAAACTCTATCCCCTGGGCCCCCCGGGCTTGGGCCAACTTAACCATTTCCTCCGTTCGGCCCACCCTGACGATCTCGCTGACCAAAAGCGGCGAGTGCCCATGCACGGCGATATTGACGGTCCCGAGCTTAAGGGCGCCAAGGTTGACCTTAACCGAGCTTCTAACGGGAAGTCCCAAAAGGCCATCCATGGCGATGTTTGAGCCCATCACGCTACTCCAGGCGTAAGCCAAGCCGCAGCGATGAAACTGTTTCATGACATTTTTCCAGTCGCCGTCGGTACCGGTGGTAGTCCGGTGGTAAGCCTCGAAAACCTCGTGGTAGGCGCTTATGGGCAAAATGTCCAGCTCCTTCCAAACCTTTTGCCTCTCCGGCGGGGCCAAGGCGGCCAAGGTCCTGTGGGGCCCGGGATCGGTCCTGGAAATATCCTCCAAAAGAACGTTGGCCAAGTCCAAGGCCACGTCCCTAACCTCCCGTCCCTCAACCTTTACGCCCAAACGCCCGGCCATGGCGGCGATCTTTTTCTCCCCCACAATGGGTATGTTCAAACGACCCTCGGCCGCCGCCTTAAGGCCCAACATGACTTCCCGGCCCCTGGCCCCGTGGGAGGCCGTGCCCGCCGCGATCATCCGCAACAGGTTTCTGGCCACGATCAAATCGGCGTCGGCCCCGCAAGAGCCGCGCCGACTTTTTTCGGTAATCTTGCAAGGACCCATGACGCAGATTTTGCAACAAATCCCGGCCAAGCCAAACGAGCAGTGGGGCTTTTGCTTATCGAAGCGATCAAAGACCGTATCCACCCCAAGGCTATCCAGGTGACGCATCATTTCCGCGACGGCCTGGTCCGGGGTGCCCTCGATCACCTCCTTTTTGCTTGGAAAGCTTTGCCTATACTCGGCCACGGCTTGGTTATAGTCGTCGAAACCTCCACCATGTTCATGTTTATCGGAGTCCTGGCCCATGATTGTTCCTCATGAAAGTTAAGGGTTATTGGCTAATTTGCCAAAAAAAAACGCCAACGAAGCGCCCAAAAAAAAACGACGCCAAGATTTTGGTTCTAGGTCTTTGTCAGCCTATCCTCCTCTATGCGTCGCTTAAAGTTCTAACCGGGCACCGCCCAGCGAAAGTTTATTCAGAATGTGGCCTGGGACCAAGCCGCGCCGACTCGCCCAATAAGGCCGCTTTTATCAACCGATTGCCCATAGGCCAACGCCTTCAAAACGTTATCCGATAGGCACTCGTCAAAGGCCAAGCCAAAAACTAGGCCCCAAGCTAAGCCCAAATACGGGCCCAGGTACGGCCCCAGGTACGGGCCCAGGTACGGGCCCAGGTACGGGCCCATGCCCGGGCCCAAGCCAGCGGCGCCCTCATGGGACAAGGCCTTGGCCAAGACCTTAGGCAAAGCGCGGCTTAGGCGGCGCGTCCTAAGGCCCCGGGGGTATGCGGCATCGGCTTTGGTTAAAGAGTTCATGGGGCTAGGCTCCCTAAAAAAGTCCCATCTTACGAAAGTTTATAAGCTATAGGGATCCAATAAAAAATTTTTAACGATTGCCTGATGTTACCCAAAAGCTTCGCGTTACCTAACAAAACGTTTCTCGCCCGGGTCCGTTCGCGGCCAACCAAAAACACCCGTGGGGGGTGAGCCGGGCCGGCCAAGCGACTAAATAAGCCAAAACCCCATCTACCGCCCAAACGACGCCCTAACCGTCAAAAACGCCCCGGGGCGAGGTTTGGCCGAAGGGGCCGGGACAAATGGTCAAGGGGCCAGCCGAGCGCCCTTGGAGGCCGCTGGCCTAGTAAGCCAAGCCCGGATCTAGTGCGAAAAACGGCCGCGCCCTAAACCAGATCTTGACGGCCATGAAAAGGCGCCGCCCGGATAGGTAACGAGGAAACTTCTTTGGTCCGTAAACCATGGCCCCGGTTACTTTGGGCGTAATACTTGCCTATTTTTTATCTCCCCTGGACCAGGTTAGCCCAGGGCCAACGAGATTTTTCTAAGCGCTGACTATTGTTGGGCGCGGCATGAAGGTTTAAAGTCAAGATTAGCAAGGATTTTGGCTGGGTTAAAGGAGGTTCACTTTCACGATTCAACAGAACTAAAACTAGGCGCGAAAAACCGTATCGTTATCTCTGACAAAAATTGAAAAATTATTTGGCTACATTTACAAAATTGAAGTAATGCCAATATAAAGTAACGGGTACATGCCTTAATATTTTGTCAAGATTATCTGAAAGTGATGTTTTTGTCAAGCCCTTTGTCCTTTACTCCCACTAGCCATGGTCCCCCCGCCGGGCCATCCACCCTTTTGGGCTTTGACGCTCGCATACCCTAAAACCATGTTCCTTGGCGCTTTATCCCTTGACGCGAATGTTCCATGGCCCTGGGCCCCATAAAACAAAGTCCCTTGAAAACAAAAGCCTTGAAACTAAGAGCCATGAAACTAAGCTCCATGGCCCTGGGCTCCAGGGCCTTGGAGCCCAGGGCCCCTTGGCGCTAAACCCCTGGAAGCTAGGTCCCTTGACGTTAAGTTTCTTGATACTAAGTTCCTTGATACTGGGGGGGGGTGAGAGGGTTGGGGAAGCGGATTGGGCAAAGAAAACCACGCCGGGACGGTTTGGAACGTGTGGGAAGGCTTGGGAGCGAATATGAGTTTTTAAATTTATGAGTAAAAAAAGGATCTGGTTATCCAGGCGCGGCGCCAGAATTTGTGGCCATTGGTGAATGGGCCCATGGTTAACGAGGTAAAATTATTTAGAAACTTTCTTTGGTTGTTTCTTTTTTTTAGCTTTCTTTTTTTTCAAGGGTTTAGGTTTAAAACCAGGGGACTTGGGTTCGTCTGAGCCATGGAACCATGAGCACTTTCCGACTAAGCCGCATCTAACGCAACCAAGCCAATCGCCCCAAAAATCGCAACTTACGGCCAAGCTAGGCTCCATTTGGTCATGGGAGAATTCGCCCGTTTCGAAATCGTCATCGTCAAACCCAAAGGCCGCCACTTTAAAAATACCTCGAGACTTAGGGCGGGGCTCGACCTCGATAAACGGGAGTAGGCCCGTCTCTAAAGCCTCAAAGGAAGCCCAGTTAAACCCGCTTTCATCAAAGGGCGGAATGACAAAGGCCCCTTCCTCAAAAAACCTTATCTCATAAGCGTTTTCGTCATGGGACTGGGTCTCGTCTATGTCTTGGCAAAAAAACCATAAATCATCCTCTTCATGGTCAAAAAACCAAATTCCGCTTACGTCATCGTCCAAATACCATGGAAGTTCTGCGTCAAAGATATAAATCCATGTTCTTTTTATGAATTTGCGATAATTCTTTGTCCATTTGGCCGTTGGTTTTGGGGCTGGGGAAAGTTGGGCTTGTTTGGCCTCCTTTCTAAGTTGCGAGGCGCACTCCCTGCAAACGTGAATGCCATGCCCGTGCCCGCTGAATTTCTCGTTAGGTCGGCGACGGCCGCAAACGTGACAATAATGGCCGAATTTTTTTTTCTTCAAGGCCTAACTCCCATATAAATGGTCTTACCGGGCGCGTGGGCATTTGGTTTTTCGCGTTCAAGTCAAACTACTTAGGTAGTCAGCAAGATTCGTGGCGTTTTTAGCTAAATTAAAATGTCATATGGCCGAGGGGGTTAAAGGTTTCCATGATCTTCGCGGCCAACTGGGGCATTTGAGCGGAGCGGGACATACGGTGATCGCCCAGGGCGGCCTTACCCGCGCCCTTAATTACGCGAGTAATGCCAATTCGCCTTTAAGATTTCTTTCGAGTACAATACCGGCCAGGAGATATCCCAGGGCCAGCTAGGCCATATTTTTCTAAAATGCATCCCAGCCGGCGCTCCATAGCGCCTCCGCCGCGGTGGCCGGCCCTTAGGGGTGAAGAGTTTCTGGATAGCGGCTAGATTGATTGAACGCGGGCGAAAGCGTCAAGTTTTTTAAAATAGTCGCCTGATTATACATTTTTGGCCCAAAATTTCCAACGCGCCTTGGCCCTTGGTTAGCCGGCCTTATTTTTCTATGAAAGTTGTCGAGACTTTCATTTGCTGGGGCGTTAAAGTTTTATCATGAGCGTTTTTTGGCTTTTTTGTAAGAATTTTTCTGGGAAAAGATGGGCATATATTGAGTAAACCAATAAGGGTCCCGATACTTTCCAATCATAGGGGACAGGGAATAAGAAAAAGAGCGATTAACGACTTTATATTTTGACTCCTTTAGTAGTTTCTTTAGGAGATAAATTATACTTTTAGTGGAACGTTTTATTAGTTAATAGACTCGTATCTGGTCGGGGAAGGGAGGCCGTCAACCTAAAAACGACCTGGCCCACTCGGGAAAATGGGAAAATCGTTGACCTATCTGGCTTGGACCGCGCGTGGCCCATGGATCCGTGGATTTATGGGTGGGGAAATTGACTTTCCAGGCTTATCGGCCTAAAATATAGGCCGTTCTTAGTGGTTTGTCTAGCCTAAGTTTGTTTGACGAGCTTTTTTTTTGCCTGACTGGCTTGGGGAATACTTTCGAGGGCCTGGGGCGAGTGGTTTTTCGGGCTTGGCTTGGGGGAAACTTTGGCCTTGGGGCCAGGGGAAGGAGCCTGGTTGGCTTGGGGAAAAAGGAGAAAATTAAAGCGATTTAGAGCAATTGGCTTTGGGGCCAAGAAATTTTGGTCCTTAAGTAAATGATTAAATGAGTCCCGATATGGTTTTATTTTTACGGAGGCCTTTTCCATGGTTATGATTGCCCCATTTAAGGGGGTGGTTTACGGTCAGTCGGAGTTTGACGCCAACGGCCAGAATTTGTTGGCGCCGCCCTATGACGTCTTGACCAAAGCCCAACGAACCGAGTACCTAAACAGTAACGAGCACAATTTTCTCCACGTGGATCTGGGGGAAGTTTTAACCGACGATCCCGATCCCATGAGCTGGCATGACCGGGCCACCTCGACCTTGCACGCGTGGCTATCCTCGGGGGTTTTACTCCGCCGGGAGCGGCCCTCGATGGTCTTGATGGAGACCGAATGGCAGCATCCCCTGACGGGCCGGAGGTTAAGTCGCCATGGCCTTATCTGTCTGATGCGCCTGGAGGCGCTTGGAAAGGAGGGCAAGGTCAGACCCCACGAAAAAACGTTCAGTTACCACAAACAGGAACGATTGGATTTAATGGAAAAGACCGGTGCTCAATTAAGCCCGGTTTTTGGTTTTTTCCCCGACCC
>JAITLH010000040.1 GCA_031277995.1 Deltaproteobacteria bacterium | reverse complement strand
GCGATGGGGGAGAGAGGCCAGGGGAGCTTGGTGCCCATTTATGGTTTTGGGCAAACGACCACGGTGTTTGATTTGGCTTGGCGGACCTATGGGGAGGGGCGGCTGCCGGTTTGGGGATCGATATTGGCCCAGAGCCAGACCAAGGGGCGGGGCCGGGCCGGGCGGCCGTGGTGTTCGCCCCAGGGTCACGTTTACGCGGCCTTGAGGCTACCCGAGGCGGCGCCCTTTGACGCGCCCTCGGCCTCGATAGGGCTGGCCTTATTGATCTCCATGGCCTTGGAGGAACTTTTTTCCCTTAAAACCTTAATCAAGTGGCCAAACGACATTGTTTTGGAGAGGAAAAAAGTCGGGGGCCTGCTTTTGGAGGCCCGGCGCGGGGCCATCATCGGGGGGATTGGCTTAAATTTAATCTCGCCGCCCGTCTGGGCGCCCAAGGAACCGGGGCTCGATCGCGACAAGGTCTCGGGCCCTCGGCGAGGGCAGGCAGAGCCGTATTTGGCCCCCTTGGAGGCCGGGGCGCTCCCGATTTTTGAAGGGCCCGATAAACTATGGACCAAACTGGTCGATAAGATGCGGGTATGCTATAATATTATCATGGCCCGTTCCGATCACCCCCCGGTCGGGACGCTCACCCCAATGGACCTGGCTACCACCAGGTTACTGGGCCTGGGGCAAAAAGTGGCCATCCTATCCCCCTCAACCGAGCCTCCATTTCCCGGTCGAGTCCTGACCGGGGTCCTAATTGGTTTAGACGCTTCGGGAGCTTTACTAATTGACCAAGACCAAACCACCTACGCGGTGTGGTCAGGGTCTTTATTTTTTGAATTTTTAAGTTGATTTATGACTTCTGAAATTAATTTCGATCAAATACTCTCCAAGATTAAAGGCCAACCCATACTGGTAGCCAACCGGGGCATCCCGGCCCGGCGCATCTGCCGGGCCATTAGGGATAGATTCGAGGCCGTGGCCGTCATGACGGCCACGGAAATCGACAAAACCGCCCCGGCCGCCTCGGCCGCCCAAGAGCTGATGCTCCTGGGTCCCGATCCCGCGGCCTATCTTGATTTGGAACACATCATCGCCCTGGCCAAAAGGCGGGGCATAAGGGCCATCCACCCCGGATGGGGCTTTGCCTCGGAAGACGAGCGTTTTCCCAGGTTATGCGAGGAAGCCGGCATCATCTTCATTGGCTCGACGTCGGAATCGATGAAACTTTTGGGCAATAAGGTCCAGGTCAGGGCCTTGGCCAAAAAGCTCAATATCCCCTCGGTCCCCGGTTCCGTCGGGGCGGTGGATATCGAGGAAGCCAAAAAACTCACCGCCGAGATGGGCCTTCCCATCATGCTCAAGGCCGAAGGCGGCGGGGGCGGACGGGGCATCATCGAGGTAAACGATCTAAGCGAGTTAGAGGACGCCTTCGCCAAGGCCTCGACCATGGCCCAGGCCTCCTTCAATAACCCCAGGTTATACGTCGAAAAAAGGCTTGAGCAAGTCCGTCACATCGAGATCCAAGTCATCGCCGATAAGTACGGAAACGTCTTCGCCTTTGACGAACGCGATTGCAGCATTCAGAGAAACCACCAAAAGCTTATCGAGATTACCCCCAGCCCCTGGCCGGGGTTAACCCCCAAACTTCGCCAAACCTTAAAAAACTACGCCCACCAGCTGGTCCAAGAGGTGGGCTACCACTCGCTTTGCACGGTGGAGTTTTTGGTAACCAACGAGGGCCAACCCTACCTAATCGAGGTCAACACCCGGCTCCAAGTCGAACACGGCATCACCGAGACCCGTTACGGAATCGACCTGGTGGAAGAGCAAATCGCCGTGGCCTTTGGGAGCGGCCTTAGGATTAGCGAAAAAAAGAACTCGCCTTACCAAGTGGCCATGCAGGTGCGCATTAACCTTGAGGACCCCCAATACGATTTCACGCCCAACGCCGGCTTAATCACCCGCTACGTTTCCCCCGGCGGCCCCGGGGTCAGGCTTGATTCCAACCTCTCGGCCGGCTATGACTTCCCCTCCAACTACGATTCGGCCGGATCGCTTCTAATCGCCTACGGCCAGGATTGGCCCAAGGTCCTGGGCATAATGGACCGGGCCCTGGGCGAGTACACCATTGGCGGCCTAAAGACGACCATTCCGTTTTTTAGAAGCCTTCTTCGCCACGAGGATTTTAGGGAAGCCAATTTCACCACCGGGTTTTTGGCCCAAAACCCGGCCCTGATGCGCTATTCGGATCTGATTCCCGAGGCCGAACGCCTGGGTAGTTTAGTGGCCGAGATCTCGGCCCACGGCTATAACCCCTTCGTCCAACTGGGCCGTTACCGTTCCTCCCAGAGCCCCAGCCTCGATAGGTTTAACCCGGTCTTACCAAGGCAAGACCGGGAAATCGAAAAACGCCCTTCCCCCTACCCCAGAGACGATCGGAAGGCCCTTTTGGATTACCTAAGGGATACCGAAGGGATTCACTTTACCGACACCACCTGTCGGGACATGACCCAATCCAATAGCGGTAACCGCTTTCGCTTGGCCGAGGACGCCCTGGTTGGGCCTTACCTTGATAACGCCGGAATCTTTTCCATGGAGACCGGGGGCGGGGCCCATTTTCACGTGGCCATGATGGCCAACATGACCTACCCCTTCTCGGAAGCCAAGGCCTGGAACGGATTCGCCCCCAAAACCCTTAAACAGATCCTGGTCCGTTCCACCAACATGTTAGGCTACAAGCCCCAACCGGCCAACCTAATGGAACTTACCGGGGAGACCATTTGCGACCATTTCCAGGTAGTCAGGTGCTTTGATTTTCTAAACCACGCCGAAAACATGGCCCCCCTGGCCAGGGTCATCCTCTCCCATAAAGAGACGCTTTTTGAGCCCTCGATTTCCCTATCCTGGGGCCAGGGTTTTACCGTGGATCATTACGTCAAGGTGGCCGAATCCCTTTTGGAGATGTGCTCCAAAAATTCCGGGATAAAAATCGGGCGGATCCCCGAGGTCATCGCCCTGGGCCTCAAAGACATGGCCGGGGTCTGCCCGCCCAGATTCATGGAAGCCCTGGTTAAGGCCATCTCCAAACGCTGGCCCAACTTGGTTCTCCATTACCATCGCCATTACACCGACGGGCTTTTCGTGCCCTCGGTGGGGGCGGCGGCCAAGGCCGGCTGCCAAGTGGTCGACGTGGCCTTGGGGGCCTCGGTGCGTAGTTACGGCCAAGGCGACATCCTCTCCACGGCCGCCTACCTAGAAGAAGAACTGGGCCTTAAGGTCCATTTGGATCGGGACGTCATAAGGACGGCCAATTTCGTCCTAAAGCAAATCATGCCCTATTACGACCGCTACGCCCCGACGTTTTTTAACGGCATCGACCACGACGTGGTCAAACACGGCATGCCCGGCGGGGCCACCTCCTCTTCCCAGGAAGGGGCCATGAAACAGGGCTACATCCAGTTTTTGCCCCAGATGTTAAATTACCTCTCCGGGGTAAGGCAAATAGTTCGTTACCATGACGTGACCCCCGGATCGCAAATAACCTGGAACACGGCCTTTTTGGCCGTGAGCCAAGCTTTTTTGCGGGGCGGCCCCATGGAAGTGACTAAGCTCCTATCCGTCCTCCAAAGGGTTAACCAAACCCCCGAGGACCAAGTCGACGCCAAACTGGCCTTCGATAGGCTTATGATCTACCAGGACTGTAACGACGCCTTTAGGGATTTACTTTTGGGCCGCTTTGGGCCGTTACCGTTGGGTTTTCCGGCCGACTGGGTTTACCAAAGCGCCTTTGGGCCCGAATGGGAGGCGGCCGTAAGGGAGAGAAGGACCGATTCCCCCCTTAACTACCTCCAAGAGCCGGATTTAAAATCCGAGCGGGCCATACTACTCGATCTCATTAGCCGGGAACCCACCGACGAAGAGTTTATCATGTACCTAAACCAGCCGGCCGACGCCTTAAAGACCATCCGTTTTAGGGATAAGTTTGGTAACCCCAATAACCTACCCCTAGACATTTGGTTCGAGGGCCTAAAACCCGGAGAGAGCTCCACCTTTACCGACACCAAAGGCAAGCCCCACCAGTTGACCCTTTTAAACATCCAACCCCAGGATCCAAAAGGCCAAGTGGCCGTGCGCTATTTGCTCGACTCCGAAATCATGCTCCACGCCGCCCAGGTCGGGGCCCCCATCCCCGATTCCGTGGCCGCCAACCCCGGAACCAGCGCCCCCTCCCCGGGCGATCCCTTCCTGGTGACCGCCCCGATGAACGGCGATCTTTGGGTCATGTACGTCAAGGAAGGCGATCTGGTCTCGGCCGGCCAGGAGCTATTTAATATCTCCATCATGAAACAAGAAAAGGCCGTGCCCTCCAAGGTCGCCGGCATGGTCAAAAAGATCCTCAAAACCGCCGACTTTAAACACACCAAACAGATGGTCCCGGTGAAGGCCGGCGAACTCATAGTGGAACTTTGCCCGGTCCCGGCCCGCTGCGGCAAATGCGGCGAGGCCCTCCCGGCCCCCGAGCTTCGTTTCTGCCCCCACTGCGGGACCCTTTTGGACCCGGAATCCGAGGCCCACGGCGAACCCTCCATCTCGGTTGGTTAAAAACAAAACCAAGTCGCCCCACAACAAAGCCAAAAAAAACCGGGTCCCCTGGGGATCCGGTTTTTTTTGTGGCTTTTTTTAGTTTTTTGTGGTTTTTAATGGATGGGTCGGCCGTCTTCGATGTTTTTGGCCACCTCTTGGCACTTGGGGCAGGGGTTATGGGGAAGACGAACGTAACGGCCGCCCCGGCAAACCTCGCTACTGGTATCCACGACCAAAACCCCGGGGCAATCCGGGCAATCCCTCAAAGCTTCGCGCCTACGCTCGTTTATGTAAGCGGGCCACCTATCGGCGTATTCTTTGGTCACCGGATGGGTATCGCTAAAAATCCTTCTCTCCCGCTCCCACCAGCCGTCCCTTAAAACCGACCCGCTTTGGAGCGGCGCTGGTTCCTTGCGCCTTTTGTGGATGTTTTCGGTTAGTTTTTTTACGTACTCGATGGTTTCTTTCTTGGTGGTCGGAAAGCCGTATTTGGGCATGGGTTCTTTGACCTTGGTCCAATCGAGACCGGCCATGGCCATGATGATGGCCAAATTCGTGTACGGCAAAGCCCCCTGGATGGCGTAGCCCCCTTCCAAAACGGCCACGTCCGGATCGATAATCGTGGACATTTGGGCGTAACCCTTGGCCGTGAATTTCATGTTGGTGATGGGGTCGGTAAAATGGTTGTCCTGCCCGGCCGAGTTTATGACGAGCTCGGGCTTAAATTCATCCAAGATGGGCCTTACGATATCCCTGGTGGCCAGCAAAAAGCCCTCGTCCCCGGTTTGGGGCGGCAAGGGAATGTTTATGGTCGATCCCCAGGCCTTGGGCCCGCCCATTTCCTCGTAAGCCCCGCTACCCGGATACAAGGTCCGCCCGTCCTGATGGAGGCTAATAAACAAGGTGTCGGGATCGTGCCAATAAATGTCCTGGGTGCCGTCCCCGTGATGGCAATCGGTATCGACTATGGCCACTTTTTTTATCCCATGGTCTTGCCTAAGCTTTTCGATCATGATGGCTTCGTTATTTATGTTGCAAAAACCCCTACCCCCATGGACCACCAAGGTGGCGTGATGTCCCGGCGGCCTGACCAAGGCGAAGGCTTTTTCCGCCTTCTTTTGGGCCCACAACTCCCCGGCCGCGATGGCCCCCCCGGCGCTAATCATGTGGGGGACGGCGGCCACCGTTTCCAAGGGCGCCGGGCATATGTGCGCCCTAAAAACGTCCTCGGCCTGGGCCGCCCTAGGCCGATACTCCCTTATGCCCGGAAAGTCAAAAAGCCCCTCCTCCCTAAGCTGGTCGTGGGTGTACAAAAGCCTCTCCTCGCGCTCGGGATGCGTGGGCGAAATGGCCCAATCATAGGCCGGAAAAAATATGAGCCCCAGTTTTACCATCTCGCGACCTTCCATAGCGACCACTCCCAGACAAAAAATTTTTGGGAAAAAATTTTACGAAAAATTGCCCCTTGGCCCAGGGCGCCAAACTCGGTCCAACGGAAGGCTCGGTCCAACGAAAGGCCCGGCCCAAGCCCCCCAACAAACACGCCAAATGATAGCCCAATTAGCCTAAAAAAAATAGCCCGCTACCGCCGCCTTAAAAAGCTAGCGGGCCAAAGCCATCAGGCCCAAGTGAAACTTAATGGGAAATTCCAGGCCCGATACGCAAAAGCGGCGTTTTTCTTTCACGTTAAAAGCCACGACCAAATCGTCTCGGCCAAACGATTCCAGCCATTTTTTTACCGATTTTTGGGTCCCCGGGTCTTAGCTGGGCTTAACGATAACCTTGGGGCGCGTAAGTTCATCGTCATCATTGTACCTAAACGGACATAAGATAACGCAATCGTTAAGGCCCAGCTAATGATCCCACCAAAGATAATAGTTTTTCCCCGGCCAATTTGGCCGCCGAAAACCCCTTAGCTCGCCCGCGTTTTCCTCATTGGCCGCCCCGGCGCCCCCCAAGGCTTTGGCCCCGAAAGGACGCGAAGATTTGATTGGCCAATTCGTCTTTGGCTTAATCAGACGCGAAAAAACGCCCCGCTAATACGACGCCAAGATTTTTTCCGCCGCGTTAAAAAGTTGGCGGGCCAAATCCGTTATGTCTTCGTCACTTTCTGGCCATTTATTATCATTAAAAAATAAATAAGAAGACAAAACTTTTTTTAGCGAGTTATCAATCTCTTCTTGAAAAATTTCGTATATTTTTCCTTTTACGAACTCGTCACTTTCTATAAATCGACTATCTATAGAAGATTTATAATCTGCTATAGTCTCATTACTATCATAAAGGCGTATGCTTAAATGAAATTTTATTGGAAAATCTTCACCCGGCACGCAAAAACACTTTTTATCTTTCACGTTTAAAGCCACGATTAGGCTGTCATGGCCAAGGGCGTCCAGTTGGTCCATGACGACTTCCATCGTGAGCATAGTCTCATCGTTAGCCAGGACAATATTTTTTGAGCGCTCGATAGTCTTCCCATCGCCATACTTAAACTGGCATAAGATAGTGGAATTACCAAGGCTCATCGAATTATCCCACCAACGGTAAAAAATAAAACCCGGGCGATTTTGGCCGCCAAAATCGCCCCCCTTCGCCGACTCGTTTTTTATGGCCCCTACGACGCCAATATGACCGGGCCCGCGGCCGCGAAGATTTGGTCGGCCAGCTCGGTTTGGGACTTTTGGTCTTGGGGCAGTTTTTGCCCATGGGCAGCCAAATAAGACTCCATGACTTTTGTCATGGCCTTATTAACGTCGGCCAAGGAAAAGTTAAAACTTAGTTGGCTACCCGCGAAACCGAAACATTTTTTATCCGGCCAGCTGGCGACCAAAACCAAAAAGTCTTGGCCAAGCTGGCGCAAGTAAGCGTCGCTGAGTTGGGCCATGGTGACGTCTCGATAACTGGTAAGAATCAAGTAAAAACATTTAACGTTACCAACCATCCTTTTCATGCTTATGGCATCGCAAAGGGTGTCGATTCTAACGGACATAAAATTTTACCTTTTATGGGCTTAAAAAAAACGTTAACCGACCGGGTCGGCAAAATATTGATCCGCTCGCCAATCGGACGGATCGTTTAAAGCCAAACCAAAATGACAGGAAACATGACAGCCAATGTGACAGATAAGGGGGCGGCCCAAAGGCCAAAGCGGCCTTGCCGCCAAAATGTTTGGGTAAGGGGCCCAAAAACCCCCCGACCCATTAAAACCCATGAAAGGGAGCGGCTTAAGATGACTTTTTCGGCCGCTTCAAAAAGTCGAAACGACATTTCTGGCATGGCTTGGTTGTCTTTGGGCCACTCGCCCTTGTTGGAAGCCACTAAGGAGGACTTGGAGTTTTTCGCCTCCTAGTTAACCGCCGCTTCAAAAAGTGACCCGGCTAGTTTTTTTTGGCTTTGTCACTTTTCAAAAGCTTATGGCCATGAGTAAATAGGTAAGAGTTCATAAAGGCGATTTCGGCTTCATCCGTCCAAACATGTTTTAAAACGGAAAAAATCGCTGGCTTTGGTAAGGCGTTTAGCGCTCAAAACAGCCAAAGCCGCGATTAGACGATCGCGTCCCCAATCCCGAAATTGGCCCCTAATGACCCGTTCCACGCCGGGGACTTTGTCGCCATGGGCTAAGGCTTTTAAACATTTCAGAACCGTGCCAAGGAATTTAAATAAACGCGATAAAACGCCTTCGCTAAAATCAACCAAATAATTTTTCCATATAAAAATTCATTTGACTTTGTCGGCCTAACATTGACCCATTCGCCAACCGAATAGATCATTTTCGCTCAAACTAAATGAACAAAATACAAAAAAACCTATAAAATTTAAATAAAATATCTTAAAGAGTTTAAATTATGGCCTATTATTTTCCAACGCGACGTTTACGGCCGCTTGAAAAACTTGTTTAGCCAATGGATAGGCCTTCAGGTTGTCTTAAGGGACGTTGATACAATTATCATAAAAGAACCAAGTTGACAACAAATCTTTTCAATCATGGCCAATTTTGCCCCAAGCCGCCCCCAAAAACTGCCCCGTAAGCGGCCAAAATAACCCCGCCAAATGAAATTTTTTCGGGCCCGCCCAAAAACCCCCCGAGTTCCGATAGGGTCGGCGCGTATTTTTTTAAGCCCCCCTTCTCGCGAGAAGGGGGCTTACGGCGCTCCCGGCCTACGGGCTAAGGGGGGGGCCGACCCGTTTTTTTTGTCCATAAAGGGTATTTTCGGTCCATTTTTATAATCAAGTAACTGTTTTTGTTAGGTAAATCAATTTAGGGTTAGGGTTGTCAAGGGTTAAGATTTTTGTTATCATGAAATTTGAATTTTTAGGCCCTTGGCCTTTTGTCCCAATCGATTCCCAACAGCTTTTATATATTTGTTTTTTCGCGTGGTTTAAGACTTGGTCGGGGCGCTTTGGCGCTTGGAAAAACCCAAGGCCAGGGTTGTTTGCCCCTTGGAAAAAACCCCAAGGCCAGGGTTATTGGGCGCTTGGGGCAGGGGTCGTCGGTCCCAGGCTCCATAAGCGTTTGGGGCGTTTGGGACGCTTGGAAATTAGCGCGGGTTACGTTTGGCTTTGGGATAGGCTAATTTTCACTTAATTGAAGTTTTAATTAAATCCGGGTCCGTTTTGGCGTGGCATTTGTTTGTTTGGGACTTGGTAAGCTGGTCGGCTTGGGTCGGCGCTTTTTTGGGTGACATATGGAACATCCGGTCATGTTACTGGTTTGGCTTTTGGAAAAAATCGGCCTGGGCCATTTCGCCCACCAGTATTATTATCTGGTCTATACCTGGTTTTTTATGCTGGTCGTGATAATTTTGGCCTGGTTGGCCGCGTCCAAACTGACCTTGGTCCCGGGCCGGATTCAAAACGTGGCCGAGACCATAATCGACTCCATCGCCTCCTTCCAAGACACCGTCATGGGCCCCCATGGGCGCTTCGTTTTTCCCTTCACGGCCACGGTCATAATTTTCGTTTTCGTCTGTAACGCCAACGGCCTTATCCCCGGCAGTTCCTCCCCCACGGCCAGTTTGAATACCACCTTGGCCATGGCCCTTTTGATCTTTCTGACCACCCATATCCTAGGCTTTAGGGCCAATGGCATTAAATATCTAAAGCATTTCGTGGGCCCGGTGCCTCTGTTGGCCCCCATAATGATCCCCCTGGAAATCGTCAGTCACCTGGCTAGGATCATCTCCTTGTCCCTTCGTCTTTTTGGCAACATCATGGGTGAGGATCTGGTCTTGGCCGTTTTGTTTATGCTGGCCGGGGCTTACTTGGTACCGCTCCCGATGATGTTTTTGGGCTTATTCACTTCTTTCTTGCAAGCTTTTATCATGACCATCCTGGCCATGATGTATATAGGCGAGGCCATAGAACACGAGCATTGACGCGTTTTTGGCCAAGCCATTGGGCTTGGCAGCGTATTTGGCCAGGCCATTTTGAGCGATCGCCAATTGTTTTTGGCTAGTTTTAGCTTGATTTTTTTAACTCCAAAAAATTTTTTTACCGGCCCGTAAGGGTCAAGCGCCACCAAAATCGTTTCGTAGGAGAATTAAAAATGAAAAAAACCGCCGTCTTCCTGGCCACGGCCTTGTTAGTCACGCTTTTTTCGGTCGCGGCCTTCGCCGCCGAAGGTGACGTCGCCGCCGCTTTAGACACCAGTTCAAACATCGCCATAGCGGCCGGCATCGGCATGGCCATCGCCATTTTCGGTCCCGGGTTGGCTCAAGGCATAGCCATCTACGGCTCCACCACTGGCATAGCCCGCAATCCTGAGGCGGCGGGGACCATAAGGGTGACCATGATTATCGGTTTGGCCCTGATTGAGTCTTTGGCCATCTACGCTTTGGTCGTGGAACTGTTATTGCTATTCGCCTTCCCATATTCCGAACAAATAACCAAGGTTCTCGGTTAACCCCCTAACCCTCCGAGGTTTGGTTTGGGGATTTTTGGATTTTTTTAAGAAAAAATCTGGATTTTAGGCCCTTTCCCGGACCTTGGGGTAAACAAAAGCGACCAACCGGCGATAGTCCCGGCCACGCCTGGGCTATCGCCTTTTCTTTAGAATAATGGCTATTTTTAGCGAAAATAAAGAGAAATAAAATCACCCTATGTTAGCCAACGATTTTCCCGACGATCTAAAGCCTTTCCTAATCCCCGAGGTGGGCGGGGACATGGGCTATGACTGCTTGGCCTGCGAGGCCAGGTACGCGCCCGACCAACTCCTTTACACCTGCCCGGCCTGCGGCGGCCTTTTGATGTTGACCGACAAAAAAATCGATCGCTTGAAGGAAAAACCGGGCTCCTTTTGGAGAAGGCTTTTCGATCATCGCCTGATGCTAAACCACGGCGCCCTTAAAGGCGTTTTTACCTTCCACGAGTTTTTGGCGCCCAATATCCCCCTAAGCGACGTAATCTATCTGGGCGAGGGCCATAGCCCGGTAGTTAAGGCCCCCAGTTCTTTGGCCAACCAAGTGGGGGCCAACTTTTTCGTCAAGATGGAAGGGCAAAATCCCTCGGCCTCCTTTAAGGACCGGGGCATGGCCGCGGCCATGTCCATGTTAAATCACCTGGTCAGGATAAAAAACCTCGACCAGGTCATCGCCGTTTGCGCCTCCACCGGCGACACCTCGGCTTCGGCCGCCCTTTACGCCTCAAGTTTGGGGAAAAGCGTCAAATCGGTCGTGTTACTGCCCAAAGGCAAAGTCACCCCCCAGCAGCTTAGCCAGCCCCTGGGCGCCGGGGCGACGGTCTTTGAGCTGCCCGGGGTCTTTGACGATTCCATGAAGGTGGTCGAAAGGCTATCCGAGAAATACCACGTGGCCCTTTTAAACTCAAAAAATCCCTGGCGGGTTTTGGGCCAGGAGTCCTACGCTTACGAGGTGGCCCAGCAATTCGATTACGCCTTACTGGACAAGGTCCTAATCGTCCCGGTGGGAAACGCCGGAAACATCACGGCCATCCTCTCCGGGCTTTTAAAATTCCATAAGGCCCTGGTGATAGACGGACTGCCAAAAATCGTGGCCGTTCAGTCCAAAAGGGCCAACCCGGTTTTTCGCTATTACCGCCAGCCCATGGGCACCAGGTCTTACTCCCCCGTGGTCGTGAAACCCTCGGTGGCCCAGGCGGCCATGATAGGCGATCCGGTTTCCTTTCCGAGGCTGGCCGTTTTAAGTAAGCTTTATGAGCAGGAAGCCGGAATCTCGTCTTTTTACGTGGTGGAGGTTGACGAAACGGCCATCATGGAAGGGATGTTACAGGCCAATAGCCACGGGCTTACCGTCTGCACCCAAGGCGGGGAATGCGTGGCCGGCCTTAAGGCCGCTTTGGGCGAGGGACTAATCACCCCGTCCGAGACGGCCATATTGGATTCCACCGCCCACGCCTTAAAATTCGTGGACTTCCAAAACGCCTATTTCGAAGGGCGCCTGGCCCAGGAATACGGCGTGGCCACCAAACCGGAACTGGCCAATAAGCCCAGGGAATTAGAGCTCGTCGATACCCCCATCCCCGAGCCCGGCCAAACCATGACCGGGGCCCAAAGGGAAACCTTTGTCTCGACGGCCACCCGGGCCATCGCCGAGGCGCTCTCTTTGAGCGAAAAAGTTTAACCGGCCCGGCGCCGGGCCTTTGGCCCCGCGCCAGGCCGAAAGTTTTGTTTAAGTTTAAGACGGATATCCCCGGCTTTGGGCCGGCGCCTGTTTGG
Organism: Deltaproteobacteria bacterium; assembly: GCA_031277995.1. Taxonomy (GTDB): domain Bacteria; phylum Desulfobacterota; class Desulfarculia; order Adiutricales; family Adiutricaceae; genus JAIRNQ01. The sequence continues at coordinate 2,220 of JAITLH010000040.1, read as the reverse complement.
GGCTAAGCTTGCGCTGGGGCATGGTCCAATTCGTAATTTTGGGTTTTTATTTATGACCAAACCCCAGAAGGTCACCCCCAGGCCGACCTATCGCCCCGAGATTTTAGCCCCGGCGGGCGGCCAAGCGTCTTGGGCGGCGGCCCTGGAGGCCGGGGCGGACGCGGTTTACGTGGGGCTAAAGGAGTTTTCGGCCAGGACCAACGCCGAGAATTTTTCTTTGGCCGAACTTAAGGGCCTCATCGAGGAATCCCATAGGGTTGGGGCCAAGGTTTATCTGGCCGTAAACTCTTTGGTTAAGGAAGGCGAGCTGGCCGCGGCCTTTAAGACCGTCATGGCCGCCCGCGAGATGGAACCCGACGCCTTCATCATCCAAGATCTGGGCCTGGCGGCGATCTGCCAAAAACACGCCCCCCAAATCCCCTTGCACGCCTCGACCTTGACGGCCGTCCATAACCTAGACGGGCTATTAAGCTTAGCCAATTTGGGTTTTTCCCGGGCGGTCCTCCCCAGGGAGTTAAATTTTTCCGAGATATCCCTACTGGCCCAAAGGGGCGCGGTGCCCGTCGAGGTCTTTATCCACGGGGCCCTGTGTTTTTCCTTTTCGGGCCTGTGCTTGATGTCAAGTTTTCTGGGCGGCCGCTCGGCCCTTAGGGGCGGCTGTACCCAGCCCTGCCGTAGGTTTTACCAAAACGCCGGGAGGCGAAAAAACTTCTTTTCCCTTTCCGATTTCATGGGCCTGGGCTTTATCCCCCAGTTAAGAAAACTGCCCATAGCCGCCTTTAAGATCGAGGGCCGCATGAAAGGCCCCGATTACGTAAGCCAGGTGGTTAAGGCCTATAAGCTACTCCTGGACGCCCCCGAGGAGGGCTTGGAGGAAGCTTACCAAGACGCCTTGTCCCTTTTGAATTTAATCCCCGGACGGGTGGCCGGTCCCGGGTTTATCTCGGGCGATCCCTACGCCGACGATCTTTGGGAGACCCAAAGCGCCTCGGGCTTAAAAATTGGCCATTTGAAACCCACCGGGAAGGGCCAGGGCACCTTGACCCTTTTGGCCCCCTTAAAAATCCTCGATCGGCTCCGCTTTTCCGAACAAACCGACGAGACCCAGGCCTATAAGCTTCGAAAAATGGTCAAAGACGGAGAGGAGGTTGACTTGGCCGAGACCGGGGACAAGGTCACCCTATCTATTGGCGATCCCGAGAGTTTTCCCCCGGAAACCCTGGTCTACAAAATAGGCTCGGGCAGTTTGGAAAAGGAATACCTGGCCTCGGAGCCCGTGAAAAGGCTAAAAGCCATCGCCAAAAACTATAGCCCGCCCACCATTAAGGGCGTCCCCTCGGCCTTGGTCAAAGACCGGGGCGCGATCGCGACCGTGGCCGGGCGTTCCCAACCCCTCTGGCTCTGGGTGGACGGTTTTGACCACCACCAGGAGACCTTAAAATTCAAGCCGCGCAAGATAATCGTCCCCCTGACGGCCGAAAACGCCAAAAAGCTTAGCCACAATAAAAAACTCTTAGGGCCCATGGGCAATCTCGTCTGGAGCCTTCCGCCCATTCTTTTTGGCGGCGCCCAAGAAAAGATCCGCAAAGAAGCCCAAAAACTCATCGAGGCCGGCCACCGGGATTTCATGATCGCGAACCTCGGCCAAATAAACTTACTAAACCGCCTCCACCAGGGCCTTAAGATCTGGTCCGATCACCACCTGGGCGTCCTAAACCACCTTTCCGGCCAAGTTTTGCACGATCTGGGCCTGGCCGGGGTCACGGTCTCCATGGAAAGCGACCAAGAAAACCTTCTTAAACTCTCCCAATCCTCCTTTCCCGGCGGCGTTCTCATGTATCTCTACGGCCGCCCGGCCCTTTTCACTTCCAGGTACCGCCCGCCCAGCCTTAAAAGGGGCCCGATCGTAAGCCAGAGGGGCGAAAAATTCTGGTCGGCCCTAGAGGGTGACGCCTTCATTTTGCAATCGGAGCACCGGGTTTTCATCGGCGGCCTGCTAAAGGTTCCCAAACCCAAGGGATTCGTGGGCCTTATCGTCGATCTTCGTCGGGAACCCAACCCGGCCGAGGCCGGCCGCCGGCTAAAAAAAGCCATCGACCAAGGTCGAGGCAGCCCCGGCCTTTCCTTTAACTTCAAACGGGGCCTGCAGTAAAGGCCGCGCCCAAAAGTTCGCCCCGCCCCAAGGTTACCCCCGGGCGCCTTTCCCCCGGACGCCTTATC
>JAITLH010000007.1 GCA_031277995.1 Deltaproteobacteria bacterium | reverse complement strand
GGCGGCATCGCCGACCGCGAGGATTTGGACACGCGAACTTCCGAACCGTTCACCGCGTTGGCATCGGCTAGCCGTACTACAGCGTTCCGCGCGAGTATGTCAAGAAAAAGGTGGATGTTCGGCTCACGCAAAATATCGCGGAGGTCTTCTTCGATGGCGACCGCGTTTACTCCCATGCGAGGCTTCACGCTCGCCGTGGGCAATACGGCACGCGGGAATCGCATATGCCACCCAACCACCAAATGACCATCTTGGAACACACTTTCATTCACCTTGGACTCGTCTCAAGCCATGAAGAGCGTTCCCTTTGGGGCGAGGGGGTTAGGACCATCGACGATTTAATCAAGCGCTCGCCGGGCTGCCGAGACGAAAAAGTCGCGAAGGCCATCGCCAAGACCAAGAGGGCCTTAGAGGAAAGGGATCACGTTTTTTTCGCCAAGGCTTTACCCAAAGACCAACTTTTCCGCGTGGCCGTGGCCTATCCCCAGGAGACGGCTTTTTTGGACATCGAGACCACGGGTTTAAGCCGGACCAGAAACCAAATCACCATCGTCGGCTGGACCTTGGGCGAAGCCTTTAAGGTCATCGTTTACGGCCGCGACGATCCGGCGGAACTTTACGACGATCTGGCCAAATCCAAGGCCCTGGTGACTTTTAACGGCACCTCCTTTGACCTACCTTTCTTAAAAAGCGCCTTTCCCGATCTTGGCTTCCCCTTGGCCCACGTGGATCTAAGGTATCTTTGCAAAAGCCTTAACCTTGTCGGGGGCCAAAAATCCATCGAACGACAAATTGGCCTGTGCCGCCATGAGGGCCAAGGCGACGGCTTAATGGCCGTGGCGCTCTGGAACGAATATAAATATGGCCGCGGCCGCGGCCAACGCGCCCAGGCCCTAAAAGACCTCATAATCTACAACTTCGCCGACGTTAACTCCATGAAACATATCTTTGACGCCTGCCTGGAAAAAATGGCCGACCAAGGCCACCTGCCCCTTAGATACGACCACCATTTTAGGGCCCTTTGCTTTAAACCAGATTTTTATAACTCCTTTCCCTTCTCCCTCGAACCTTTTTAATTTTTTTCTATGAAAGTTGTCGAGACTTTCATTTGCTGGGGCGTTAAAGTTTTATCATGAGCGTTTTTTTAAGACAAACAACAAATGGAAGTCCCAAAATCTTGCCCCCAAGCCCCTTCGCCAAATAAACAAGCCCCGCTTTTATTGGTTTTTAAGTAATTAAGTGAAAATAATTTAGAACCATTTTTTCATCCCCCCGCCCTTTCCGCCCGCTTTAGGTTCCGTTTTATCCCCAAAAAATCGCGAAAATCGCCTCCGCCCCAAACGGCCCCGGGAGGCCCCCGGGGGGTCTGGAAACCCCTGGCCGCTACCCCCCTAGCCGGCCCGGCCGGAAATCGCCCCAGGGGACCGATTTTGGCCCTTTGCGGCCCACCGCGCCATGGGGGGTGAGGTTTTGAATAAAGGACCCGCCAAGATCGCCCCTTTCGCCGGCGGATTTTTTATCGGGCGCGGCAATCGCGGCTTTTTCGCAAAGAAGGCCCTTATGCCCAGCCCCGTCCCCGAAGGCCGGAGTTTGAGAGACCCTTGGCGCGGCGACGCCTTGGCCCGGTTGGGCGATGCCTTCCAAAACCCCCCAAGCGGTATCTATGACCGTGCCTAAAGGCCCTGGGTTAATTGGCCGCGGCCATTTTGCGCCAAATTAACTCAGGAGCGCCCCGGCCGCCACGGGGAGCTTTACCGAAAGGGTTTTCTTTTATCCATAACGAAAGTTAACGTCCACGCAAAAAAAACCAAACCCCCCGTTGAGTTAAAAAACAACTCTCCGGGGGGTTTTTATTCGACAAAACTTTGGGGCGCCTTGGCCAAGGCTTTGGGCTTTACCCCCAAGCTTTTTTCCAAGCCAGGCCGCGAAGCTTGGCTTCAAAGCCAAGATTCGCTGGGGCCAAGTTTGGCCGGCTTAGCTTGACGGGTTTAGTTTGACGGGTTTAGTTTTGGCTTCGCTCAGGCGAACCTTTTTTGGGCCGCGGCCATGATTTCGTCAAGGTCCTTGATTGTGTCTTTGGGCAAAAGGGGTTCTTGGGGGGCCTCGGCCAGGATTTTTTTCACCCTCTGGGCGGCCCTATCGATGATGGTCTTGGGATCGGGGATCCACTGGGAGAGGAGCGGATAGGTAAAAAGGGAACCGGCGAAACGCTTTTCCTCGCGCAGGTATTTAAGGGTGAGCTTACTGGAGACGTACTCGCCCTTTTCGGCCCGGGCGGCGATGTCGGCCACGGCCAGGGTCTCTTCGCTAAAGCGGATGCCCTCCATGAATTTGTCCATATAGGCCTTGACTTCGTCTATTACCACCAGGGCCTCGTGACTGTATAGGTTTCCCGATTCCAGGCTCCCGGCCCCCACCTGAAAGGTATAGCCGCAGGAAAGGCCCAGGAAGATGTTTACCCCGTAATCGTAGATCATTTGGTGCGACTGGCACTCGCCGCTGAAAGTGGTGTTGGCCACGGAAGGCAGCCCGTAAAACCGGGCCATGCTGGCCCCGGCGGCGTAAAGCGCCATCAGCTCCGGGCCTTGGGTCACGCTGTTACCCGAACGCATGTCCAGGGCCTGCATAAGGGTATAGTAAAACTGGCCCATGCCCGGGCAAAGGGCCTGGCCGATGGTCACGGTGGCCAATATCTCGGCGGTCATTTGGGTCAGGGCCCCGGCCAGGGTGTAAGGGGCGCTCCCCCCGATCATGACTATGACCGGGGTCATGGCGCTGACGCCGTAATCGCCGCAAATGATTAGCCTCTCGACCTCGTCGGTCGGAAACCTCAAAGGGGCGATGACGCAGGCGATGCTGCTGACGATGGGCCTTTTTCTAAGGTTTTCCTTGCCCCCGACCGAGGCGGCCACCATGTCGAGCTCGTATTTGAGATTATCGGAGCTGGTGGTCAGGACCCAAAAATGCTTGTCGGTATTTTCCAGCATCATTTTGGTGGTGGCGATCTCGTAGGTTTTCGGGTCCAGATCCTGGGGGCTTAGGGCGGCGTGGGCCCCGATATTGGGCAGGGCGTTAACCAAGCGCACCGAGTCCAAGGCGTCGGCCAAGGTCAGGTTCCTGGATTGACCCGTGACTATGTCGTAATGGTAGATGGGCCCGGCGGCGGACCTAATGTGGGAATTGCCCAGTTTCATGACCAGATCGAGCTTGGGGTCCCGCCCGGCGAAAACAAACTCCTTGGGGGCCCGGTCGACCATTTTCATGACCAGCTCCGGGGGAAAATAAACCCTCTTGCGGTTATCCGAAATCCTGGCCCCCAGGCCCGACAGCGCCTCCTGGGCCTTGGGATGCTCCAAGGCCACCCCCACTTGATCCAAGACCCTTAGGGCTGACTCATGGGCCATGAGAGCTTCCGCGTCGCTTAAAACGTTATAAAATGGAAACACTTTCGTTCCTCCAAATGTTTAAACAAAACTTTAAAATAACCAAAACATAAATCGGCTTTTTTTGGTTATCCATGGTCCGTAAAATTTAGGTCTCCAAGGGCGAAAAAAAGTCGCCCAAGGTTGTCGTCCAAGGCTTTCTTTCGAGATCATGGCCCGAGGCCATCAAGCCGAAACCATCGCCCCGGGCCGCGGGCCGCGGCCCATCGCCGGCGATTATCGCGAGCGATCTTCGAAAGCGATCATCGATGGCGATTTGGGGAGCCTTTAGACCGAGGCCACCAAGGCCTCCAGCTCAGCCCTTTGCCTCTCAATCCAGGGAAAGGAGCCCAGGAAATGGAACATGTAACGAACGCCCTCATAATCGTTGTGGGTATTGGGATCCTGATAAAACCAGCCATCGGTACACCAATTTATGAGAAAGAGGTTACAGACGTGGAACATGGGAACGAACCATTTTTTCTCCGTCGCGGTTAAGGGCGGGAGGCCGCCCAGTTGGCCCAGGGTTTTGTTGTAACTACCCAGATAGTTGGCCATGTCGTCGATCCGGATCTGGCCGTCATTGTCGGCGGCCCAGGACTGGGTTATGTAAAGGGTCGTGAGGCAGACGTCGAAAAGGCGGTAATTGACCTTGGCCCAGTCCAGATCGAACATGCCGACGGCGTCCTCGCCCACGAACTTGAGATTCCCGGCGTGGAAATCGCCGTGAACCGTGGTCAGGGGCAGTTCGGCCCAGACCTCGTCGGGGATGGCGTGCTTTTTCAAAAGCCCCAGTATGCCCGGCAAGGCGTCGTTGAAATAGTCGTGGAAGGGATACTCGAAAAGGGGCCTGGCGGCCATCTCTTGGAAGGACTTGGCCCAGGTTTTGTAAAACTTATCCGTCCGGGGTTCGGCCTTTACCAGGTCGCCTTCCTTAAAACCCCGTCCCGCGTTGTGGTAACGGGCATGCATCGCCCCTATGCTCTTAAGTTCATTGGGCGTGGCGTTGGATTTGGCCCAGGAGTGCTTATCCTCGCCCTCGAGATAAACGTAGGCCGCGTAAATCCTGGGCCTGGATTCCCCCTCCAAGCGCTCGTTGGCCATGACGAAAGTCTGGCCGGTTTTGGTGGGATAGGCCCAGGCGACCTCCGGAAAACCGTGGTACCGAACGTAGTTTATGAGGGAGTGTTCCAGTTTGACGTCGATCTCGGTCGTGACCAAATTGAACTTGCGCACGAAATAGTTGGTCCTAACTCCTTCCCGCTCGCAAACGGCGGCGAAACTGCGATTGACGTACCCGCCAAAGATCTCGTAAACCTCGACCACCCTCCCGAAATCGTAGTTGTCCTCGATGGCGTTGGCGATTTCGTTTCGGATGTTTTGGGTGGCCAAAATTTCCCTGATTTCGGCCCCGGCCAAGGAGATTTTCCTGGCCCTTTCCTCCAATTCGACCAGATCGATCGTCGAAAGATCGGTCAAAATTCGCATTTTTGAAGTGTCCATAATCTACCTCCAGTTTGGACGATGGATAAAGTAGCCCCAAACCCGGCCAACAGCTCCCCAAGCCGGCCAGGCTGAGGCTTACTTGGAAGCCCGCCCGGCCGTAGGCTCTCCTTTACGGCCAAAAGGGACTTCCCCGGATTTTGTCAAGACCGGCCCGAACCCAACCAAGGCCAAGGGCCAAAAAACTTATTTATTGACTATAATTTTTTTAACGTGTCAAATAAAATTTTCGTCAAGATCTAAATAATTATATGTAAAATATACAAAATTACCCGAGCCCAATAATCACGATAACAGCTTAATTTTATTCGTTAAATTTTTCAGCCCCAACATCCCCCAAAAGCGGGACAAAGCGGCCTTGGCCTAAAAACATCCCATAAACACTTAGTTTTTTTGACCGTGGCTCGCGTTTCCTTTTTTCGTTAAATTATGATCACATAGAACAAAACTAATGTCAAGAAAATTTTGTCAAATTTATTCATAATATTTCAAGACTGGCCGGAGGGTTTTTAAAGGGTTATAATGAAAGTTTGAAGCTGGGATAAACCGTTGGCTTTCTTTTGGCCAAAGGGCCGCGGTTTTTCAAACCGGGGCAGGCTTTTTTCAAGCCCGGCTTGGTATTTCCCCATCCCGGCCGGGCTTTTTCCAAACGGGGCAACCCTTTTTTCCATTCCGGGCTCGGTTTTTTTCAAACCGGGACTTTATTTTTTTCCATCCTGGGCTCGGCCACCCGCCCCTTTGGCCAGGGGCCAAAAAAAATGGCCATTCCCAGACCCATTACCGAGGTGAGAGAATAACCACCAAAACCGTTTTTCGTTTTTTCAAAACTGTCTTTTTTCCCGAACCCACTATTACCGTCGCCAAAGGTTCCATCCCAAGTCGTTTTTTTTAATCATCGTCACGACATCGCTTTTGATATACTCTAAAAATACAGTTTTTCGCGTTTTAGGAGAAAGGCATGATTGAAGAAAACGACATGGAAGTATTTGGCCTTAACCGAAATTTGACTCGCATCTATAAGGCCATTCTCCAGTCCAAGGGTCTTTCGCCGGCCCAGCTGGAGAAGGCCACCGGCATCAACCGAACCAACATCTATCCGTTGGCCCAGCAGTTGGTGGAAAATAAACTCGTAAACCTAGACTTCGTCGGGAGCAAAAGGCGCTACACGGCCAGGGACCCTGAGATAATCAAAGAAATGGCCATAAAGCGCCTGGAGACGATCGAAAAATACATGCCCGAGCTTAAGGCCCTTTACGGCTCGGGTAGCATAAAGCCCAAGATCAGCTACTATGAGGGTGACATGGCCGCCCACGTGGTCTTTGACGAGCTCACCAACGTCAAGGGCGACAATTACTGCTACTTTGGCTCCCTGTCGGCCCAATTGGCTTTGGAAAACCTGGACTCGTCGGGAAAATACATAAAAAAACGACTCAAAAGGGGCATCAGTACCAGATCCATCCGGACCAAGGCGGCCGATGAAGTCGAACACTATCGGGACAGCAAAAAATATCTCCGGGAGATCAGATATTTTCCCCAGAAAATGCCTGACGACATGCCGGACATCTACATATACGACAACTCCCTGGCCGTCCTGGCCACCCATATGGAACAATACGCCTTAATCATTGACAGCCCCGAGTTAAGCAAAATGGTCAGGGCGATTTTTGAAATCGTCTGGAAGGTTTCCCTAAAAACCGACCAAAAGCCCGAGGATTGACCGAAATTTATCCCCCAAGTAAAAAACCCTTTCCCGGCCAAGAACCCAACCAAGGGCTCTCGATAAAGTAAACGGGCTAAGGGTTTTTGGGGGTTGGGGTTTTTTCGCGGTTTGGGGCGTTTGGGGGTTGGGGTTTTTGGGAAGGTTTGTTTTGGGTTTGGTTTGTTTTGGTGGGCTTGTTTTTTTGTGATTTTGTTTTGGAAGGTAATTAGGGCGGCTAATTTGACGGGAGGTTTTGGGAAAATCAAGGCGCTATTTACGCTATCTTGAATCGTCCCGAAATACCGGGGACTTTGTTTGTCGATCCTGGGCTAAGCGCCGCCGCGCCTCACCACCTCGGGCCAAAACGCCCTCTTGAAAGTTTGGGCCAGGCAAGAAATCCCAAAAATCTAGAATCGAGCCCCCTCCCAAACGGCCCCGCAAACGGGCCTAATAGCCCCGCCGTGGCCTTCGGAAGCCTAGGTTGGGGTATTTGGTGGGGTGGCGGCTTAGAAGCGCTCCCAGACCCCCGTGCGGCCGTTTTTATCCCCCGCCCCACCTCGGGCCAAAACGCCCTCTTGAAAGTTTGGGCCAGGCAAGAAATCCCAAAAACCCCCACCTCTCCCCCCTCCCAAACGGCCCCGCAAACGGGCCTAATAGCCCCGCCGTGGCCTTCGGAAACCGAGGTTGGGGTATTTGGTGGGGTGGAGGCTCAGAAGCGCTCCCAGACCCCTTTGCGGCCGTTTTTGGCCAGGAGAAAAATTTCACCATCCCGCGGCCAAATCCCTGGACGGAAACTAGCCCAGAACGCGCTCCTTGGATAGCCAAAACAATCAAAGCCCGTTTGGGGTTAGGGGCGATCTTTTCGCCTTTTTAGTTATCTTCTCGCTATATAAGTTGAACGCGAGGGTTGTTTTTTGGCGAATAAGGCCTTGAGTTTTTTGGCCTCACCGGAAAAGGCCAGACCTAAGGCGATGATCTCTTTGGGCCGATCTTTTAACAAGTCGTCATAGTTAAGTTCGTCTATGTCGCGTAGGGCTTTTCTGGCCTCCTTGGCTAATTTCGCTTCAATCGCCTTGGCCAGGGGGTCGTTATTTTCTAGGGATTTTTTCAAGAAATCGTTAATGCGCGTACGGGATATATTGGTCGCGGCGAGTTTGGCCAAAATTTCGTTTTGTTCGTCTTGGGTAAATGTTTTCTTGGCCAGTTGAGCCAATCGCTTAGTCTTTTCGATCCCCGAGGATTGCCCAATAATCGGATCGGTTAATTCCCGGTTAATTTTGACCAGGGCCACTTTGGCCAATCTTTCGTCTATTTGTTTTTGGGAAAACCAGTATTCGGCTAATTTGACCAAAAGTGGCTGGGCTTCCTCCTTATCGAGTTCCAACGGGTTGGTTAGATACTTAACGTTAATGATGAGTTTTACCCCATCGGCCAAGGGTAAACCCAGACCATAGTTACTATAACAACCATCTAGCGGGGAAAAATCGTCAAAGCCCATGTTTTCGAGAATTAAAAGAACCAATTTTTGCGTGGTTTCATTGTCCCTAGCCAGATCCGGATAGCTAAAGGCGCGAAGGTAAGAGCTAAATATCTCGGTAACCATCTTAGGGTCTTTGGACAAAAAGGCCCTTTGGAGTTCTTCGCCCTTGGTTTTTAAAGCCTGGCTAGGTTCTTGGCCAAAAATTATTTTAAAACACTCCCGGTAATAAGACGCTCTAGCCTCGCGATTGGGGAATCTCAATAAATATTCGTAAGGCCTTTCAATGTCCCTTTCTTTTGACTCTAGGTCAAAAGTCGGTTTATCCAAGGTCAAGTAACCTAAGTGAAAGATGTCCACCACCGGTTCACTTGGAAAAAATCTTATATCGCATTCCTCCAGCTTCCCTGGCGTATGCCAACGCCTAAGACCAGAATACAGATAATTTCCGGGATCGTTTAGCATATCGCCCGCTAGGCAACTTACGCGATCGCTTTGACCCCAATAACGGCCAAAGGATTTGTTTTCAAAAAAATGAAGGGTTGAAAAGGGATTTAGGACCCTGGTTTGGGCGTTCAAATCGTGGGAATCAAAGTTATGGCCGCCATACCAACGGATGATTTCGGCTCTCAAATCGTCAAGGTTAGCGTCGGCGTCCATTTGGCCGATTGTTTTTAGTTTGGCCAGGGTCGCTTCCAGGCGATCGCCAAAAAGCGTCTCAAATTCCTCCAAGGTAAAGCCGCACAGGCCGGCGTTTTCGGAGTCGAGCGAGACGTCTTTTGTCCCATGGTCAGGGTAATAGGGATTTACGCAGACTCTGGTAATTCCGGTAACCAAGCTAAAGCGGACATAATCTGGGTTTTCTTGGATGGCCTTGAGGAAGCCTTCGATGGCACTGGCGTAGCTCTCGGCCAGTTCAAAATCGTTATCCGTTTGCCAGCCTATCTTTTTGATAACCGAGGCGTCAACATCGTCAACCAGCGCGGCGACTTTCGTTTCGTTGTTTTTTTCGTATAGATTCTTGATTAAAGACTCAAGGTAACCTTGGGGACAATCGCCCTTAACGACCAGTTTCTCTTCTTGGGCGATTTGTTTGACTTTATTAATAAGGGCGTTTCTAAAATCGTCTAGCGAGTTCGCCTCGATGTCCAGGGATAACCTAATGACCGGTATTTTTGGAAAGCCGTAATCGGAACCGCCAATCCATAGATCTTTAAACCGCTCCCGGTTTCCCGACAAAAGTTCCTCCAACGCGCTTAACAAAAGCGTTTTCCCAAAACCGCTTGGCCTAAAAAGGCAAAAGTTTCGCTCCCTCGAATTCACCAGCTCATAGACGTATCTGGTTTTGTCCGCGTGCAAAAGGTTTTGGTCAATTATTTGGGCGAAAGACTGGTTAGCCAGGGGTAATTTTTTTAAGGCCATGGCCTCGCTCCCCACGATTATTCTTGCCGGTTACGGCAATCTTGATTTTTTCCATAAGTCCCGGGATAAGTCGTCCGGGGAATTATGGGGTTATGGTCGGGTTGGCCAGTTTTAAACCCCCGCCCCATCTCTGGTCAAAAAAGCTCTTGAAAGTTTGGGCCAGGCAAGAAATCCCAAAAACCCCCATCTCTCCCCCCTCCCAAACGGCCCCGTAAACGGGCCTAATAGCCCCGCCGTGGCCTTCGGACACCGAGGTTGGGGTATTTGGTGGGGTGGAGGCTCAGAAGCGCTCCCAGACCCCCGTGCGGCCGTTTTTTGAAATTGGGCCAAAGGCGGTCAGCCAACCTTGATTGACCCAGGGCTTTTGGATACGCTTTTGACTTACGGTGGGATTATATATCTATTGATTCAAAAACGCAAATGGTTATTTGAGTTTTATTTTTTGTCTTTTTCCGGTCGTTACCGGCCGGATTAAGCGGGGCGCTGGCGGTTCTTTGATGGCCCAGGGCCAATTAAAAATCCAGCTGCAAAAACCTATGGACCCGGGTCACGGCGTCCTTGGTGTCGGGATTGGCGTAAAACATCCTGGCCCGAAGAAGTTTTCCCCTAAAAACGCAGTGGGCTTCCCCTTCCAGGTGGGAGGTCAGATCCTGAAACTCGGTTTTTGACAATATCTGGACGGCCGCGCCCAGGTTGTCTTTCCATTGCCCCCCAAGTAGGCCATTGTCGGTTTTGAGTTCATACCCGGTGGTCCTCATGACCGGGGCCTCCCCGGTTAGGGATTTAAGAAGACCGTAAGTCTTTTCGGGATCGTCTGATTTCATGAAGATTTTCATGGTGGTGTTGGCGGCGATCTGCTGGGCCCCCTTACGATCGGCCTCGATTAAGCCGGCGTAATCCTGGCTGGCCACGACCGTCGCGAGGCCCAGGCCGCGGCCCTGGGTCAAAAGCATCTCAAAACCCGGGGTGACGATGGCCGCGTATTCATCCACCACGCTTAAAAACGGCCCGGTCCCCTTAAAATGGCTCGGAAGCGAACCCAAAACGTCTCGTTCATGGCCTTCAACCGAGGCCCCCAACCCCACGGAAGCGGCCGTCCTAATGGCCGAGAGGGTGATCTTACCCAGGGACGCCAATTCCGCCGGGCTCTTTTCCATGGAAGGCAGTAAGGTTACCAGTATTCGACGGTTTAAAACCACGTCCTTAAAATCCACCTCCCCGCATTCGGCCTTGTATATGTGCCCATAGGTATCCGTTAAACTCGATAAGGCCTTTCCGAAATAACTTTGGGCGTAGCCGTATTGCTCAAAAAAGGAGTTTTGGGATTTTAGCTCCCTACTCTCAACCCAGTTGCAGTTATTGAGGGCGGCTTTGAGCGAAGCCCTGGAAGCCTCGCCCAAATTGGGATGGTTGGCCAGTTTTACGCATTCCTCGGCCGGCAAATGATCGCGGATACTGGAAACCGATAGTTGTTCCACGCCCTGATCCCTTAAATCGACCAAAGCGTACATTAAACCCGAGATTAGGGCCAAGGCCTTATCGGCGAAAACGCTATTGCCTCCTTCATGGGAAGGCGGCATTAAAGATCCCATAAGCTGGGTCAGGGCGTCGGCGGCTCCCAGGGAAAAGGGGTTATTGGTATTGGTGAGACGCCCGGTCGCGCGGCCGTTTTCGGTTCCGTAGTTTAAGACCCTAAAATCGTCATCCCTCCCCAAAAACCTGGCCAGCTGCCAAATCTGCATGGGGAGTTCCGATGAGGACTTGGGATCGATGTAAAAAACCCCGCTGCCCATGGCCAGGGCGTTATAGGCCATGGAAATCAGGGCTTGGGTTTTGCCGCTTCCGGTCGTTCCCAAAACCAAACAATGGGTTAACATGTCCCTTTGATCAAGCCACATCTCTTGGCCCGTGTCGGCTTCGTTTCCCAAAAATAGGATGCCCGAGGCCAGGTCGTGACTTTTCCGCCCGGGCCGGGGCGATCCCGGATCCTTAATCCCGGCGATCTTAGGCAGCCTTAACGGTAAACCCAGTCCGGAGGTTTTGCCAAAATAAACCAGGCTCGAAAACAAGGCCGCGAAAAACAAAAAAAGGCTATGCCTGGGATCGCTAATGGTCATGACCAAGCTTATCCACAAAATGGCCATGACCGAGGAACGGTTGGCCAAAAAGGCCAAAAACCTCTCCCCCTGCGACCGAACGTCCCTTTGGAGCCAGTGGCGATCCAGTCCCTCCTCTGACTTTAGGCCCTGTATTTTTTGATACTCTTCCATGGATGTCTCCTTGGTTAAGTTTTTTTGTTAAACCAAACCGGCTTTGCCCCCAATGGGGGCAAAGCCGGTTTGGTTAGCCAAGCCGCGACTTTCTGGCCCAAAAGGCCGCCCTTAAATGGCGCACTGCGAGAATTTGCTCGCTTTGGGACCGGCAAACCCTTTGGTTAAAGAGTTTATGGTAAAGAAGTAATCGTTTCCGACCAGGTTGTATTCGTCTTCTTGGTCTCCGTCAAACCAAATGTTTCCGGTAACCTCGCCGTTTTGGTCGGTGGTCATCATGACCGCCGGGGTAAAGCCAAAACCGCTGACGTAAACGTTGGCCCCGGCCAAAGCCCGGCCCCGGTATTTGGCGGTGAGCAGGATGCTAAAATCCACGCAGGATTTAAGATACGGCCCGCCTTCCGGGGGCAGGTGCGGGAATTGATAATCGATATTCGGGGAGGACTCGAAGGCCAAATCCAAATACGCGAGATCGATGAAAACGTCCAGGTCAACCTTTCCGGCGGCGTAACTTAATACCGACCCCCGGACTTCTATGGGCCCATGGGGATTTATGGCCGTCAGGTTTGGAACGACCAAATTTCCGTTGGCGTCGGTAACCCCGCTGGCGGTTAGGTTTTCCAGCTGCCCGACATTGGCGCTCAGCCCCACCAAGATTCCCCCGGGCAAGGCGGCGCCCTTATATTTGAAGCCAAAGGCCGTTTCGGTGGCCACGTATAGCTCCAAAACCACGGGATCGGCCGACAAAGACAAATTTGCCGGGTCAAAATCAATCCCAAAACTAACCTGGTTGGAAGTCAGGCTCCCAAAGGAAGCCGAAACCGCCGGGTTTCCCGAAACCGCCAAGGCCTTTAATCCCTGGGCGGTAAACTTCCCGCCCTGCCCCAAAATCGCGCTTTGGGGCAATCCCCCAAGCTCGCTTTGGTTAAAGTTAAAGTTAACCTTGGCCCCGGCCGGAAGCGGCGTTCCCTCAAAGCTAACCACGAACGCGACCTCGGTTTCTTCCAAAAACTCCAAGGAGTTTTTGGAAGCGCTTAAAGTCAAGCTTCCCGCTCCCAAGGTCACCTCAAAGCCAACCTCGTTGGAACTTTCCCCCATGAACTCAACGTAAACCTTAAGCGGCCCGGCGAAGGTCAAGGCCTCCAAACCCGGCGCGTTAAACTGACCGTTCCCGTCCAAGGTAACGCTCGTAGCCAAACCGGCCAGCTTACTTTGGTCAAAAACCACCTTGACGCTAGTCCCCATGGGTAACGACTGCCCGAGATACTTAACCGTAAAGTCAACGCTCACCGGGCTTAGGTAAATAAGCTCATCCCTGGACGCCGACAAACTTAGCCCGGACGCTTCCAAAATCACGGCAAAACTCACCTCGTTTGAGGTGACCCCCATGACCTCGACCGAAACGGCCAGGGGTCCGGACAAAGTAAGGGCTTTGAGATTGGGCGCGGAGAACTTACTGTCGGCGTCCAGGGTGGTCGAGGCCGGTGAACCCGTCAATTCCCCGGCTTCGAAATTAACCTTGACGTTTGTGCCGACTGGGAGCGATTCCCCAAGATATTTAACCGTAAAGTTCACGGCCACCGGGCTTAGGTAAGGCAGGTTGTTTCTGGAGGCCGAGAAACTTAGACCGGACGATTCCAAAATCACGGCAAAACCAACCTCGTTGGAGGTGACTCCCATGACCTCGACCGAAACGGCCAGGGGACCTGACAGAGTAAGGGCTTTGAGATTGGGGGCGGAGAACTTACTGTTCTCGTCCAGGGTGGTCGATCCCGGTAAACCAGTTAATTCCCCGGCTTCGAAGTTAACCTTGACGTTCATACCGACTGGGAGCGACTCTCCAAGATACTTAACCGTAAAGTTAACGGCCACCGGGCTTAAATAAGGCAAATTGTTTCTGGAGGCGGATAAACTTAACCCCGTTGACTCCAAAATCACGGCAAAACCAACCTCGTTTGAGGTAACCCCCATGACCTCAACCGAAACGGCCAGGGGCCCGGACAAAGTAAGGGCTTTGAGATTGGGGGCGGAGAATTTACTGTCGGCGTCAAGGGTGGTCGAGCCCGGTAAACCCGTTAATTCCCCGGCTTCGAAATTAACTTTGACGCTAGTCCCGACTGGGAGCGACTCGCCAAGGTATTTGACCGTAAAGTTCACGGCCACCGGGCTTAGGTAAGGCAGGTTGTTTCTGGAGGCCGATAAACTTAACCCCGTTGACTCCAAAATCACGGCAAAACCAACCTCGTTGGAAGTGACCCCCATGACCTCGACCGAAACCGCCAAAGGTCCGGAGAGAGTCA
>JAITLH010000449.1 GCA_031277995.1 Deltaproteobacteria bacterium | reverse complement strand
CCGATGGGTGTTCTGGCGGCGGCCGCGATATAAACTTCTCGCATTTTGTTTCCTTATTCTTTTATGGAAATTTTTGAACTGATTTGGTCGGCGGCTTGAAAGGGAGTTAACTCGCCTTTAAGTACCGGAATCATCATTCGCGTGACCTGGACCGATAATTTTGAGTCGAAATGACTTCGAACGCGGGAGGCGATTTCGCATTCAACCCGGGCTTTAAGCTTCAAGTCTTTATTGGGCGCCTGGCGTTTTTCGGCCGTCTTTATGGCCCCAAAAAGCTCGGTTATCCCAATGTTTTCGCTGGCCACGGTTTTTACCACCAAGGGCTGTTTGTCCGGAGGCAGGCTGTCAAAGGTGGCCAGCAATTGTTGGTACAATAACTCGGCCTCCGGGCGGTCCGATTTATTTATGATGAAAATATCGGCAATCTCTTGGATCCCGGCCTTGGCCATTTGGATGGCGTCGCCGTAACCCGGGACGAGCAAAACCGCGGTTATGTCCACGAAATTCGTTATTTCCGTTTCCGCTTGGCCCACGCCCAAGCTCTCGACGAGTATCGCGTCAAAACCAAAAGATTTGTAAAGATACAAAACGTCCTTGGTGCCCTGGGAGATGCCCCCAAAAGCCCCCCGGCTGCCTAGGCTGCGAATGAAAACCCCCGCGTCGGTGTTATGGGAGGCCATGCGAACCCGGTCGCCCAAAACCGCCCCGCCCGTATAGGGCGAACTCGGGTCAACCGCGATAACCCCCACGGCTTGCCCCTCGGCTCGAAAAACGTTAATCATCTTGTCAATCAGGGTTGACTTTCCCGATCCCCCGGCGCCGGTGATCCCTAAAATCAACTTGGTTTTTTTCATATGGGTATATGAGTATTCGAGTAACTCCTCCCTACCCTTGGTCTGGTTTTCGACTATCGAAATGGCTTTGGCCAAAAGCCTCCTATCGCCCGATTCCAAGCCTTCGATGATTTTCGGGAGGGTGACATTTCCCATTAAGCGCCCCTGATCCTTTACTTGGCGTTATCTTTCGGCCCATTGAAAAAACCCATGGCCCAGGCCCGGGGCTTATTTAACCGGCCAAGCCAAGGCCAATCGCGAGCCTGGGCCCATTTTGGCCCTTGGGCCATTTTGGCCCGCTGGCCGATTCCATTTTTTTGCCGGGGGGGGAACCGGCCCTTGAAGCTTGGCCTCAACTCCCTTTGGCCGCCATCAACTCACGAATCAGGTCCAGGGTTTTTTCCACCGGGCTCCCGGTTTCAAAACAGCCCTTGACGCCCATCTTGGTGAGTTCTTCTTTGTCTTCCTTGGTGATGATGCCCCCGCAAATGACGTCGATGTCATCGGCCCCAAGGCGCTTAAGCTCGCTTAAGATTTTGCGGCAGATGATGACCAAACTGCCGCTAAGGTCGGAAATGGAAACGATGTCAACGTCCTCCACCACGGCGGCGTTGGCCACGCTTTCCTCGGACTGGTACCGTCCAGTGTAAATGGCCTCAATGCCATTATCCCGAAAGACATTGAGCATGGTCAGGGCGCCGCGCTCGTGGATATCGCATCCAACCTTTGCCACCAAGATTCGGGTTTTTTTCGCCATTTATTTACGCTCCTTTACTCAGGGCGCCGCGCTCGTGGATATCGCGCCCTAACGTAGCTACCATGGTTTGGGTTTGTTTATCCATTTACTCGCGCCCCTTCAAAGCGGCCTCGACAAAGTCTGGGGTGGGGATCGTGTCCATGGGATCGTAGCCAAGGCCATAACCCAAACGAACCACGCCGCAAACTTCCCCAACGGTCATGCCGGCCTTGCCGCCGTCAATGATGGCCCTGGAAACGTTAGCCCCGGTTTTGGTGTCAAGGTACAATTTCCTGACGCAGTCGGCCAAACGAACGGCGTCCCTAGAGGCTTTGAAGAGTTTTACTTCCGCGACCCGTTCGTGGCGTTTGGCCTCGGTGGGTACCTTATAGCTGCAATCGGAAATGGCCCGGTTAATGGGCCCCTCTTCGCCCAAAAACGAATTCACGCCCACGATCAGGCGTTGGTGTTTGGCTTTCTCGGTCTGGACGCGCAAACGGTCCTCTTCCATGACGGAATTAAGCCAACCGCTCTCCAAACAGGCGTAAATGCCGCCCCGGGACTCGACCTCGGCCAGGTAATCGTTGGTTAACTTTTCAATCTTATCGGTCATCCACTCGACGTAGTAGGAACCGCCCAGGGGATCGGCGACCAAAGGAACGTTGGCCTCGTGGGTGATGATGTGTTGGGTGTCGAGGTTAAACATCCTCGCTTCGTAGGAAGGAAGCCCGATGGCTTCGTCTATGCTGGAAGCGTCCAAGGAATTGATTCCGCCCAAAACGCAACTAAGGATCTGCAAGGTGACCCTGGCGGCGTTATTAAGGGGTTTTTGCAATTGGAGAGACAGACCCGAGGTGCGGATGCCGATCTTTAACTGCGTGGCCCTGGCGGTCTTGGCGCGAAAACGATCTTTGGCCAGCTTGGCCCACATCCTTCTGGCCGCCCTAAACTTGCAAATGGTTTCAAAAAAATCCGATTCCGCGTCCAGGGCGACAACCATGGGGCCGTAGTCATCGACCGTGCGGCCGCGTTTTTCAAGGTCGTCAATGACGGAGGTGCAAACCGCTATGACCTCGCCCAACTCATGGATGGCGTTCATGCCCCCTTGGCAGGGATCGACGCCGTTGGGGGCGATGGCTTTCCATTTTGGGGTATTGTCCAAACAAAACTCGATGTGATCGAGTAAAACCCGGCGGTTAATCTCCGTGGTCCAATCGGGACTGGCGTAAACGAGCTTGGCCCGGATGGGGTCGCAAATGCCGTTTCCCCGAAGATCCCTAATGTTCAGGCCCTGCTTTTCCATGATGCCGGCCAAAAGGCCATGGAAATAAATCGAACTTAGGACGTTGGAATGGGCCAGCTCATAGGTGACTCCCTCAAGGGGCAAGTCCTCAAGCATTTTTTCGTAAACGTTTATGGCGTAAGTGGCCACGCCCCCGCACATCATGCTGTTCCAGGCGGCCGGATGGTCGGGATCCAAACCCGACTGGGTCGGCAGATCCGCCAACAACCTTAGGTCGTTTAAACCGTTTACGATGTAAGACTTAAAGGCCGCGTTGGTTTCCTCGGGGGTGGCGTAGCTAACGATAAACGACTTTAACCAAAGCCTATCCCGATACATTTTCGGGTATAGGCCGCGGGTGTAAGGAAAACAACCCGGATCGGCGATGTCCCTTTGATAGTCAATGTCGGCGATGTCCTGAGGGGTATAAACGGTCTTGACCTCAATGTTGCTTTGGGTGGAATCGCGAACCAAACCTCCCTCGTCGCGGTTTAGCTCGATCGCTTTTTTGACTTGGCGCATGTTGATTGTTCTCACTTTCACCCTAACGCGGATGTTTAAAAACGATAGGTTGATTACTCGTAAAAATTCATGACCGGCGTTTTGTCCACTCCCACCCATGAAAAGCGTCCAGCTTGGCCCCCCGGGGCCCTACGAAATCGGCCCAAAATGGCCCCTCCCGCCCCGCGAAAGCCTTTTTGTTTCGCCCAGACAAAATCGCCCTTAAGCCCTAACCACGGCCTTTGGGCGCCCGACAATAACCGGATAACGCCCCTCCCCTCGCGCGAGCCATCGCTTCAAATTTTGCGCACCCCAGCCAAAGGCGCCCAACCTAACCCTACGGAGCGGCTAGGCGGGCGTCTCCATAAACGCGCCCATTGGTTTTGGTTTTGTTAGCCTGGCCAAGGAATGAAAAAACCTAGACGCTTCCCCGTCCCCTTCGCTAAACCTCCGGCGCGACCTTGAAAACCCAAGGCTTTTTCAAAACGAAGCGAAAGGCGCCGAGCGTAAAAAAGAGAGGCGAAGTTGTCATGGTGGCCATGGGACATAAAATTCAAAAAAGGGGTTTTTAGGCGGCCCAGATTCGACCAAGCCCTAAAAAAAACCCCGGCGATCGAGTTTGGGCCATCGTTGGTCAAATCCCAGGCCTTTAAGGCCTTTAAGTAATCCCAATAAGCGCCTGGCCTGGACGTCAAGTTTTCAGGCCAAAACAAACCTCCCGCCGGGCGGTTTGTGGCCCGCCTCGACCTGGGCTGGCCTGGCCCGGCCGGGCTAAGCTTGGCCCAGCTTGATTTGGCCTGGCCTGGGGGCGCAAGGGGCCGCCGGCGATTAGAGCGGCGGGCCTGGCTTTTAATTCGTTTCCCGAAGATCCTTTTGGGTTCCGTTTGGTCGCGTAAAAAAAGGCGATCGACGCGTCCAGGGGCGCGACGAGCGAGTAACGTTTCATTAAAAAGCTATTAAGCAAGAGGTATGCCAAGGCGAATCCAAGGAAAGGCCATAACCAAAAGGCGGATAACTTATTGGTTTTTCTGGGATTAATCGCTTAGTTATCGGGCTTTATCTTGAGTAAATAGACTAAAGGATTTAGGCCACTGTCTCGTTTTACACTTTGACTTTACATTTTTACAATCGGCCCCATTTCCCGGATTGTTTTTACGCGCCCAGGGGAATTTGAAAGGGAACGGGTGGGGGAAAACCGGCCAAGGATAAAATTATTAAATAAAACCAAGGCGTTAAATGAAAAAATCCCCAAGCCTCGCCTGATCGAGGGCCTTTTTGGCCCCTTAACCCAGAAACGGCCTGTAAGGGCCCTAGACGCGTTTGGGGACCATGGTCGCTACCCCCCTACCCACCCCATTGGCCAAAAGCCGCTACGGGGCCATGAAGGCCCTTTACGGGGCGATTTGGATCGGGGGTGAGGTTTTTGGGGCTAAGATTTTGGGACTAAGAATTTGGGACTTGGATTTTGGGACTTGGGCCTTGGTTTTTTTAAAAGCCCCAAGGCCCGCCGCGATTTTCGCCAAACTTTTTCGCTACCAAAGGGCCCCGCTCAAACAAAGCCTTTAAAAACATTTCGCCGGGCCCGTCAGTCGGTCGGACCGCCTTTGGCGGAGGCGCTTTTAAGCCGGGCCATTTCGACCAAGGGCTCGTATTTTTCCGGATATTGGGGGGCCATGCGCAGGCCATAGACCGGATAAGGATACCTGGCCACCCCGCTTTTGTGGGTAGTGGTTATGCCTTCAATCAAATCGTCAATCTTCGTCCCGGGGCAGGAAAACACCAATTCGTCGTTACCGGCCAAACCAAATATCCTTTCCCCGGCGTCCGGAATGACCACGTTGTAATCGTCCTTTACCAGGGGGGTTATTATCTCGGCCGTGCAAGCGCAGCGGCCCGCAAAGACCGACCTAATCCCCCCGCCGTGGCAATAAAGCGCCCCTTGGATCAAACGGGCCATCTGGGCCGCGTTACCGTAGACCATGACCACGTCCGGGCTAAAGCTAGCCCGGCCCAAGGGGGCCACGAGGATCGTTTCGATCTTTCCCGTGGGCAGCCTATCGATTACCGCCTCGGACCTTTGGCCGCCTTCCTGGTTTTTGGCGTACATTGGATAGACCAAGCCGCCCTCGGCTTGATACGGCGGGACTTCGATAAACCCGAAATACGACAAAGACGGCCCGCAAGCCATGTCGTCAATCCGGTAAGCCAAAGACCAACCATAGGTCCTGGCGATGGTGATACCTTGGCACAAACCCAAGGCGTAACCCTGAAACGAGGTTGGGCGTTTGAATTTTGGGGGTATTTCACTCCCTTTTTCCAAAAGCTTTATGGCGATGGGCTGGGTTTGCGGTTTTATAAAATCCCTCAACGTAACGTCAAGGTTATTAAGCTGTTCAGTCATGTTTATTACCATCCTTTGATTGAGCGGTAAAGAAAAAAGATATATGAATACAAGATCTATTTATAAAATAAACTGCTTTAAATGATTATGATAGATAAATTTGTCAACATTTTCAGCCTTAGATTGGCCAAAAACTTCACTAGGGATGAAATTATTAAGGTTTTTTCATGTTTATTTTTACCGGGCCAGGGCTAGGCCCATTTGGATTAAACGACGAAAGGACGTATTCACCCGAATTATCTAGAAAAATTACTCTTCTTTTGGCTAATTTCCCACGTATTCCTGTCCCTTTAACCTCTAATTCCCATTTTTTATGTCTATAAATTTCATTAATGTTTTTAAAATCTAGCAATTATCATGCCACTTGTCTTTTTTGAAAAGGCCTTAACGGCCCTGACCGGTTAGGACGTGGGCGCCGGGGCGAGTAAGGCGGCTAATGGGGGCGCGGCCATGGGGGCGCGCCCTTGCCGACCTTCAAAGGTGCCATAATCAGCCAATCGCGGTTAGATTTCGCCTGGCCCGCGGGGGAGGATCTTAGGGCCCGGGGCCCCAAGGGGCGGGGGATGGGAGTCTTAAATTTGAATGGATTAGTTAGATTAGTATAGGTCTGTAGCATAAAAATATTAATTATATCTAGTAAATAGTTC
>JAITLH010000386.1 GCA_031277995.1 Deltaproteobacteria bacterium | reverse complement strand
ACGGAAACAGGGGGGGCCCTAAATGGCGAAAGGGCTAAGGGGCAAAATGAAAGCGGGGCCAAAGGCCCCGCCGGAGTTTCGTTTTTCGCGAAGGGTTGGGTCGGTTATTTCGAGGCCGTGGAAGTTTTGGCGGGCGGGACGGGCGAGTAAAGGTTACTGTAGGAAACGATTCTCGAAAGGCCCGTGTTGACCATGCCGCTTCCGGGATCCAGGACGACGGCGGTGACTAAGTCCTTGGAGCCGTTATTGTCCAAATCGGCCAACTGGTAATCGACCGGGGGTCCCGGGAGCATGTTGGTGCTGGAAAAGAAAGGCACCAGGGATAGGTTATTAAACTTCATGGCCTCGATGACCCCGCCGACAAAGGAGCGCAGGTTATTCATGACCGTCACGCCCGATTGCCGGTTTCTGGCCACGATCACTTCGTTGGCCCCGTCGTTATCGATATCGGCGAAAACTATGCGGCTGGGGAGATAGAGGACTTTTCTCGATTCGTCCTTGGAAGAGGACAAATCGATGTAGTTTACCGTCCCGCAGTATTCCTGGGAGGCCTGGGCGGCGAAATTTTCGCGGCTCCCGCCGGTGTAAACCCTAAGGTTTTCGTTGGGAAAGGTGACGGTGGCGATCATGTTCTGGCGCGAGGGGCCCAGGTCCCCGGAGTTAAAAAAGAAAATGTTAACCCCAAAGGGGAGATCGATCTTGTCGCCGGCGGTTATCTTGCCGCCGCTAAAGGAGGCCTTATGGACGTTTCCGACAAAGACGGCGTTGGAGTTACCGGTGCCTTTTTGGGCGGCCAAGTAACGTTGGCCGGCGGCCCCGTAAACCCGCAAATACCAGGGGATGTTACTGCCCAGGACCTTAAGGGCCTTGGAGTTGTCGTAGCCCAGGACAATCGAGGAGGGCCCGGCCCCGGAGGCTTGGCAGCTTATGATTATCTCGTGGCGGCCGTCGTTATTGGTGTCGTAAAAATCCACGCTTAGCCCTTTGACGGACTTGGGAATGGCGTAGACGGCCAGCTGTTCCATAACGCCGTTACTGACCCTAACCAGGTAAACGTTATGGGGCGTGGCGTAAACCATTTCGTTTCGGCCATCCCCGCTGGCGTCGGCCACGTCCAAACCAACCAGGCGCTCGTGTATGTAATCGGTATACCACAGCGAGCCCTCAACGATCTTGGATTCCTGGGACAACAGAAAGTTGGGGTTTAGGGGGGAATCGACCGGGGGCGGGTTTTTACCCAAAAGGGTATATGAGGGATGGCGCACTTGGGGTTTTTCGTCGTCGGCAAAAAGTTGGCCGGAAACTAAGACCGACAAGGCCAGGGAGGCGATGACCAAAGCCGCTAGGGATTTGAGGGTATGATTCATGGTAATAGTATCCTTTGAGCAAGTCACTATTGTCAAGGCCTTAACGGCCGTATGAGGTTATCTAGAAATTAGATTATAAGATATTCGAAAAAAATAACGTTCCATGTTTTTGTTAGGCAGTTTACCAAAAAAATGGGCCAGTTTTCAAGCGAAAAAGGTTTCCTTGGGGCCAATCGCCTGGGCGGAGCGAAAAACCGGGCCAAGCCGTAAAGGGCCATTTTGGGGCCCAGGGGCGCTTGGTCGCCCCGACCCCTCCCCCTACCCCCCAGGCCGGGGAACGCGAGGCCGTAGGGGGCGATTTTGGCCGATTACGGGGCCATTTTTGGATGG
Source organism: Deltaproteobacteria bacterium (assembly GCA_031277995.1). GTDB lineage: Bacteria > Desulfobacterota > Desulfarculia > Adiutricales > Adiutricaceae > JAIRNQ01. The sequence continues at coordinate 1,467 of JAITLH010000386.1, read as the reverse complement.
GGGCGAGACGGGGCCCTGCCCCTTGGGGCACTGCCCCCCGCGCCTTTGACCCTGGGTCAGAGACGAAGAGGCATGCTCTCGATGTCGCTTAAAAACTCGGTCAGGCGGTCGGTCACTTCGACTTTGTTGGAAGCCAGAAAGGATAAACCCGTGTAGGAAGTGCCTTGCTGGTTACGGCTGCCTTTTTTTTCCACGATCAAGCCCTCGATGGCGCTATTGGAATCAAGGTACATGGTCATGGTAAGGAGGGTTTGCTCGGGCAGTTCCATGGTGGAAGCGGCCAGGCAACCGCCCCAGGAAATGTCCAAAACCAATCCCTTGGCCACGATCTCGTTGGGGTTCTCGGCCAGGGCGAAGGTCACGGGGATATTGACCGGATAGCGTTTGTCGGTCCTGAGGTTGGAAATTTCCACCGTCTGGGGCCAGGACAAAAAGGCCAGGGCGTGGGGCCGGTTTATGGAGGAGACCACCTCGGAAGGAAAAATCAAGATCTGCCCGCGGGCGATGAAATTTATCGACCAGCTGCTGCCCTCATCCAAAACCACCGGCAATCCGTTAACCTTGGGCACTTCGATGATGAGATACCGGCCGGGGCGGCTTCCGATCAAAATCGTGGACCATTTCGACTTTATGGTGCCCATGGCCATTAGCCTAATCCTCTGGCCGGGAAACAAAATTTCCGGGGTCAATACTTGAGCGTCACCGTTCATAAACTAACACTATTACTCTATTAACAAATCAGGTCAATAAGGTTAATATTTTATTCGTAATTTCGCGATTTTGGCCTAAAAGCAAGCCTAAACTCCCTTAAAGGTAATCGTACCAGTTTAACATTTTAAGGTCATGGTTTCAAACCCAAATTTTAAGGCCTGACCGCCTCAAAGCCAATGAACCAAGCCTTGGGGCTAAAATGGGTCCGGGCCTTTGGCGCTTTTTTAAGCCCCATAAGGCAGGCCCGGCCCTGGGCCGGGGCCCGGGAGCCCGGGCGGGCGAAATTTCAGGCCCTAAGGGTCAAGCCCAGGTCCACGGCCCGCAAAAGGTCCCGGGCCGGGGCGAACTCGGGATTGAGTTTTATGGCCGTTTTTAGCGCCTCGGAAGCGCTTTTGGGGTCGTTAAGTTCCAGGTAGGCCCGGGCCAAATTAAAATAGATGTTTTCGTCTTCGGGGTGGACCAAAACGGCTTTGTGGTAAGCCTTGACCGATTCCTCGAAACGGCCCTGCCTTCGATAGATGATTCCCAGGCTATTATATACATTGGTAGTGTTTGGGCGCAAGGACAAAACGGTATTTAAGATTTCCTCGGCCTCGGTGTCCTGGTTTTGGGTCAGGTGTATTTGGGCGGCGTGCTCTAGGCACTTTTCCGCCTCGTCGCTTTTACCCAATTTATGGTAAATAAGTCCCATTTGCTTAAAGGCGCGGGCGTGTTGGTGGTTTATGAGCGTGGCTTTTTTAAAATTCTTTAAAGCCT
>JAITLH010000446.1 GCA_031277995.1 Deltaproteobacteria bacterium | reverse complement strand
TCAAGATAAAAGGAGGCAGAAAGATAGAAAATTTGATCTTCTTAACGGGTTTGTCGAGCGTTAATTGGCTCATGGTAAACTCCTTTGGCAAAAAACGAAAAGCTAACGGTCCCAAGCCCTAGCCAAGCGCAAGCCAAGCCCTGGGCAAGGCCTGGGTAAGGCCTAGGTAAGTCCTGGGTAAGGCCTGGCCTTAGCGAACCAAATAGCCTCCGTCCACGGTGAGTATGTGTCCGTTGACGTAGTCCGAGGCCGGGCTAGCCAAAAAGACCAGGGCGCCCATCAAGTCCAAACGCTGGCCCCACCTATTGGTGGGGATGTGGTCAAGGACCCGCTGGTTGGTCACCGGGTTTTCGCGGGTTACGGTAGTGATGGCGGTGGCGAAATAACCCGGGGCGAGCCCGTTAACCTGGATGTTGTATTGGGCCAGTTCGTCGCAATAAGCCTTGGTCAGGCCGGCGATGCCGTGCTTGGTGGCCGCGTAAGCGGGGGATCTAAGGCCCCCCAAAAACGTGAACATTGAGCAGACGTTTATGATTTTTCCGCTATTTTGGGGCACCATGACCCTGGCCGCTTGATGGCTCATCTCGAAGGCGGCGTTTAAGTTTATGGCCACCATGGCCTCCCATTTTTCCAACCCAAAATCCAAAACCGGGTCCTCAAGGCAGATCCCGGCGCAGTTGACCAAGATGTCGAGCCGGCCTAACTTTTCGACGCAGTCTTTGACGACCGTCTCGGGCACCCCTTTTTGGGTAATGTCGGTGACGTTAAAAATCGCCTTAACGCCCTCGTCGGTTAGAAGGCTTTTGGTGGCCCCGTCCTCTTTAATGACGGTGGGGACGTAAACGCTCGCCCCGGCCTTGGCCAAGGCCAACGAAAAGGCTTGCCCCAATCCGGAATTGCCACCGGTCACCATGGCCACCTTATTGGCCAAGGAAAAAAAATCCAGGGAAAATTTGCCGATGTCCATTTCGGTTCTCGCTTTGAAGGCCCCGGTCCAAAAAATTAGGCCCGGCCTTGGGAAAATAAGGCCATGTGGCCGAAAACCGGTGAGTATAAACTCACCCGATGACGATATATGTTACCCCATATGAATGGGTTTGGTTTTTTTTAAAAATAACGAGGGAAAAATCTCAGGCGATGGGTATGGCCCCCCCAAACCCCGGCCCAAATCCCGGCCTGCGCCGCGGCGGGTTTGGGCTTTTTAGCCCAGTTTAACGAAATTTTTTACCGCCCCGGTCAGGATATGCCTGACGTGGCTTATCTGATCGTGGACCAGGATTCTTTTGGGCAGGCAAAAGGTTTGGACCCGGCTGGGCCGCAAAACGAAAAGATCCTTGGTCTCAAAGGCCTTGGCCCATTTGTCGGCGGCCAAGGGGTGCCTCTGTCCGTCGGGGGTGACCACGAAACCCTCGCCCAGCCCCAAACGGTAAAAGCCGCCGGTCCTCTCCACCTTTTTGGCCCCCCGTTTGGCCTTCCAGGTGGGGGCCACCACCACGGCCACGAAAGTCACGACGCAAAGGAAGGCCATAATTTGAAAGTCCAACCTACGCGGCCAAAAAGCGTACCCCACAGTGAGGGCCGCTCCCAGCAGAAACAAGATGACCAGGGTAATTCTCCTTACCGTTTCGGAGCCCACCTTGGCCAGTAAATAAAAGGCTTCGTAGGCTTCCCGATAAGTGAGTCGGTACTCCCCGGATTGAACCAATACGGGCCCCCGGGTCATTTAAAACGGCCCAGGCCCAAAGCGCTAGGGCTAAACATCGGATGGGGCTTGGCCCGTGGCCTTGGTAAAAATTTCCACCATTCTTTTTTTGGCGTCGCTCTCCAAAGGCGGTTTTTCGTATGCCTCAAGGCGCCTTTCGACTTCCAGCCAGGCTTCCTTTTGGAGGTTCGCGCCCTTTTGCTTAAAGGATTCGAAATTGTGGCGATCGCCCAGGGTGGGCCGATAAAACTCCTTCCTGAAGTTTTTTAGGGTGCTTTTGAGTTTTAGGTAACCCCCGGCCTCGATGCCTTGGTTAAAGGTCTCCACCAAATCCGCCGGGCTGGGCCCCAGGCCCTTAATAAGCCTTAGGACCCTGGCCAAGATCTCCTCGTCAAAGACCCACTTGTCAAAGGACACCGACATGAACGATTCCAAGACCCCCACGGCCTGAAGCATGAAATGGACCCCTTCAAAGTAGCTAAATATTAGGTTCCAAGCGCTCTCGAGCCCGGCCTGGGCGTCAAGCTCCTTGGCGTCGGTCAACCCCCCGCCGCCCCTATAGGGCAGCCGATACCGATTGGCCATCTGGGCGCAGCCCACGGAAATAAGCGTGTATTCCGGCGCCCCCAACGCCAAGCCCATGGTGCCCATGTCCATGACCGAGGAGGTGGTTCCGTAAATGACCGGCGTTCCCGGATTAACGAGCTGGGAATAGACCAATCCGCCCAAAACCTCGCAGTTGGCCTGAACGATGGAGCCAATCAGATAGACGGGCGCGGTGGCCCCGCTCATGGCGCAGCAAGAAATGTTTAAGGCTTGGCCCCTTTCGGAAAAAACCTTGATGCCTTCCAGCATCCTGTTGTCCCAGGCCATGGGGGATAGGCTGTTGCAAACCCCGACCATGACGCTTTTATCCGTAACCCCGCTGGCCGCCTGGGCCATGTCGATTGAGTAATGGGACAAAACCGTGCCTTCGCTTTGGCCCACCAAAGGTAGATCGGTCAAAACCAAGGTCTCGTAAACTTGCGAAAAAATCCCCAACCCGGGATCCTCGCAGCTGGGATACAAGGCCCCGCTATTGGCCATCCCCAAAACCGGGCTCGTTTGGGTAAGCTTTAACATGTCCCGGTAGTCGTTAAAATCCACGGGTTTTTGCCGGCCATCCCTGGTTATGATCATGGGCACCCCGGAGGCGGATAGGAGGACCGGTTTTTCCCCCAGGCCCAAAGTAAGCGATCGCCCCGCCCCCCTGGAAACGAGTTCGAACTTTTCCGGGGCGCTCGCCAAAGCCTTTTCGATCTGGTCCGCCCTAAAAAGTACCCTCGAGCCCTCCGCGGCAAAGCCATGTTTTTTAAAAATCCCCAAGGCCTCCTCGCCCATGATCGAAAGGCCCTTCGAGGCCATGACCTCCAAGGTCAATTGGTGGACTTGCTCAATTTCCTTATCCGTTAAAGCCTCTAGCGTTACGCGCATAAATTTCACCCAAATATAAATTACCGTAATTTTTATAAATGACCGACCAAAACCGTCAACCAATCAAAATCCCAAAGGCCCAAACCCTCAAAGGCCCAAACCACCAATGACGCAAAACCTCAAAGGTCCAATTAACCCAAAAGCAAGTCCAAACCCAAGCCCAACACCAAGTCCAAAACCAAGCCCTTAACCGCGCCCGTGGTAATCCAAAAAGGTCACCACCGACCAAGCCCGATCGAGAAAATTGCCCCAGCTCCAAACGGGCAAATTAAGTTCCCTTTGGATGGCCTTGGCGAAGGTGTGCAAGCTGGCGCGCTCCAACATGATGGCCCCGATGGCCGGATATTTGGCCTTGAATTCTTGGCAGAGCCGGATCATGTCCCGTTCGGCCAAGCCATATTCAATCAGGTCTGGCCGTTTTCCCCGAACCCATTTTTTAACGAACTCGGCCCCGCCGCGTTCGTCCCCAAACCCGGTAATCCGGTAATTCGAGCCCAGGTCGACGCCAACGTTAGACAAGTGAACGTCGGTCAAAAACTTTGTTTCCGAGCAAACGATGCCGACTTCTTTGTTTGGCCCGATGGCCCTCTGGATGAGGGGGACTTGCGACAAACTTGACATGAAGGCCGGAATCTCGATGGCCTCGGTCACGTCCCTTTGAAAATAGGCGAAATAGCCGCATTCGGCCACCACGGCCCGGCAACCGGCCCGTTCCAGATTTTTGGCCGCCCGAATGATCGGCTCCCGGCAACGCGTTTTGTCTCGTTCCCAAACCAAGGAGCGATAATCCACCCCCTCGGCGATCTCGTATTTCGTGGGAAAGTCCCAAGCGCCGGGGTTTCTAACGTCCCCGGGAAAAAAGGGATAGGTGTCATCCAAAAGCAGGATCCCCAAGCCCCGGCCGTAAGCGGAAGGGTTTACGCCGGTGAGATCGCCGTTTAGCCCAAAATCGAATTGTCGGAAGGACATAATTTTTTCCAGATTTTGGTATTTCCGAGAAATTTGACCACTTGGCCAACCCAGAATACCCGTTTAAAATGTCGCATGGTTAAAATAACTATACGATCTATTCGAAAAACAAGTCAAGTCTAAAATCGAAAATTAATAGAATAACCCGGACTTTAAATAGACTCATTAAGACATTTAGCTCTCAAATATGTTGACTAAATGTAAAATTTTGACCAGCCCCAGGGCCCCTCCCCAGGGACGGGCCCTGAGGCGAGGCCAAGCTGGGCCAGGCGCCTAGCTTGGCTTTAAGCTAACCCAAAAGTTTCTTTTCCCACTTTTGGAGTTCGTCCAAGATCGGTTTATCCAAAGCGGGAACGACGTGCTCGTTTACGGCCTTATTGATGGAGCTTAAAATCTTTTCCCGGACCTCGGACTTATCGGGGTTTTTCATCTTGCGGCTAAAAAGCTTGGAATAAAAAAC
>JAITLH010000377.1 GCA_031277995.1 Deltaproteobacteria bacterium | reverse complement strand
CCATGGGGATCGTAAGATGGGGTTATGGGCGCCGGGTCGTTTTGGTTCAAAATAATCGTTACCTTTGGGGCCTGGCCTTTTGGCCGGAAATAATCGCTACCTTTGGGGCCGGGCCTTTTGGGCCTAAATAATCGCGAGTTTTTGGGGCCGGCCTTTTGGCCGGAAATAATCGTTACTTTTGAGGGCTGGCCTTTTGGCCGGAAATAATCGTTACCTTTAGCCCCCCAAAATTTTCCCCCGGGTAATTTTATGGCGGGTTATTTGTCCTCCAGAAGTTTCTCGACTTCCAGCATGCGGCCCGAGGCCAGATCGGGATCGATTAGGGCGGTTTGGCATTTTGGGCAGCCGGGCAATTGGACAAAGAAGCTAGAACCCATGTATTCAACGTTGACGGAGACGGGTTCCAGGGGTTGGCCGCATTTGCCGCAATTCCAACCCTTGGGAGCTTCTTTGACGAAAGCGTGGGCCATGTTTGGTTACCTCAAAAAAAAGGGGCGAAAAACTTTGGGGAGTTTAAACTTAAAAGAGCATAAACTTAAAAGGGTTAAGGCGGGTAAGGCGTATTTGGCCTAGAAGGCCGTAAGCGCCCGGTCCGGTAAGGCCTTAGACCCGGCCGCCGGAACGGGCGAAGCCTTCCAGGGAGGCGGGACTTTCGGCCCCCTCGCCGGGAACGCCCGGGACGGACATGCGGTGGCACCAGGCCCGGTGGACCAAAAAGGAGCCGTCTTCGCGTTCCTCGTATTCGACCCAAAAGGTGACCTGGCGGGGGCGGTGGTTGGCAATTTTTCGGCCGGTTTCCGGGTTTATGAAGACGGGGCCGTCTCTTTTGGCGATTTCCAAAACGGCCGTGACGTCGGTTACCAGGACGCGCTTTGATTCCATGTCGGATAGGACCGAGCCGGGGATGTCGATATTGAGGGCCATGGAGGTCTCCTTTGGGGGCGCCGTTTCGTTCCAAACGGTGGAAAGGGCCATCTTCCTAAACCATTCGCGGCCGGATCGCTTAAGCGACAACCCGGGCGCCGGGGCGTTTAGTTTTTCTTCGATGTTGGCGTTATTAAAAAGCAGATCCAGGGGGTGGAGGGCGCCACGTTTAACTTCCAAAAACCTGTCCCGGCAAACCGAACACCAGGCCAAGATCGGTTCGTCGTTATGCTTCGTTCGCTCCAAGGCGTATTCTTTGGCCAGTTCCGGCTGGGCCTCGGAAGCGAGCCCGCCGTAACCGCAGCAAAGGGTAAAACGCCCGGTCATTTTGGGCTCGGTTAGTTTTTGGCCAACCTTGGCCATGACCGAACGCACGGCCTTTTGCCCCTCGAAATCGAGCCGGGCCGAGCAAGGGTCGTGGATGGCCATGGTTTGGTTTAGGGCCCTGGCCCCGGGGGGCGAAGGCAGGCTATCCAAGACGGGCCAGAGCCCCTTTATGGGGACCTCGGGCAATTGGGCCTTAAAAAACAAGGCGCAGGAAGGGCAGGCCAATATGATTACGGGCTCGCCAAATTGGCGCCACTTTTCCAAAAAAGCCGCCCCGGTTTTGCCGGTTAGGATGGTTCGTCCCGACCAGCGGCCCGGGGCGCCGCAACAGCCCGACCAGAGGCCCAGGGAACCGGCGAGGTTTTCGTTAAGGTACTGGTAGGTTTTTAGGGTCGTCTCGGGATAGGCGCCCAGGAGTTGGCAGCCCGGAAAGAACATGTACCGGGACTTATCTTTTCCCGGAGGATTACGGACGAAGGCTATGTCCGGCGAATTGGCAAACTCTTGGTCTTCCAAGGCAAACTCGTGGGCCGAGACCGGCATGTGGTTTGACGAAACCATGTCCAAACGGGCCAGCCGAACGAACTCGCCCAAATCCGCCCCATTGGGGCAAAGCTGGCCGCATAGACCGCACTCGGCGCAAGAGTTTATGTGACGGTTGGAATGCCTGATGCCAAAGGCCGTGATGATGTTGTTGTAAAATTCCCGGGCGTATTTTTTTGGGTAACCCTTGTGGGATCTAAGTAAGGGGCAGGGCGGGAGGCAGCTAAGGCAAGAGCATTTAAGACATCGCTTAGCTTCCTCGATAACCTCCTGGGCCGTGGCCGCCAGGGGATCTTCAAGCGTTTGGGGCAACATTTTCGGCCGATTGGTTAAATCCACCACCAGCCGGGTCGGTCCGGCTATTTCCTTTGCCCTGGCCGAACTGGGCAAAACCCCCTGAAAGAGCCTATCCATGGAAGCCGCGGCTTTCTTCCCGGCCGACATGGCCTCGGAAAACTTCGTTTCCGTGGCCGTTGGCCCCAAAAACACCCTTTCCTCGTTTGAGCCGCGGGTAACGGGATCCGCGACAAAGTCCTTGGGGTCATAGCCAATCGAGATTAGCCAGGGATCGTCAAGGGAGAGAAAGACGGCCGAGTGGGCGGCCAAAAGATCGGGCAGTTTAAGGCTTGGCGGGGCTGGGCCAAGGTTTTCGCTTTGGCCCAAAGTATCGAGGTTTATGAACTCGGCCTTGAGGTATTTTAGGGTGTTTATGGCTTCCTCAAGGGCCTTTTTGGGCAAGCGCTCGGGGGGCAGATCGTTTAAGGCCGCTCCGATGGGGCCATGGTGATAAACGATGGCCTTGTTGCCCTTTAGGGCCAAGCCATGGGCGCAAACCAGGGCCGAAAGACCCGAACCGATTATGGCCACCTTGTTTTTCGTGGCCGGCATGGGGAAGGGTTTCATGGCCCTGCCGCGACTGATGGCGTGGCGTTCGATTAGGGGCAGGTTTACGGGACTGTCCAAGTCCTTCCTAAGGCAGTGGCTTTGGCACGGGCCCTCGCATAAATACCCCGAAACGCTGGCTAGGGGCATGAATCTTTCCAGGCTTTTTCTGGCCTCGTCCACGTGTCCCGAGGCCACCTGGGCCGCGATCGTCCCGGCCTCCACCTGGATGGGGCAGTAACTTTGGCAGGCCGGGGGTGATTCCTGGGTGCAAAGGGATTCAAAATTTTCTAAGACGCGTTGTTCCATGTTTTTTTCGAAGAAACCCGGCCCCCGGGTTTTGGCTGCCCAAAAACCCCGGGAGGGTTTTGGCGCGTGGCGTTGGGAGACGACGCTGACATTATAGCAAAAATGGGCCGTTTGGGTTGGGGCGAATGGCCCGTTTTCGCCTGGCCGGCCAAGGGAAAACGGGGAGCCCAGGGGGTTAGGGAATTTTATAAGAAAAAAAGTCCCGGCCGCGATAAATCGTCAACCGGGACCTCATTTTCTACAACGCCGACTTTAAGTTCCAAGCCGGCCCATAAGGCCCTTAGGCCTTATTTTTGATGGCCTCCAGAACCCTCTCTGGTAAAGCGGGGATGCGAGTGACGCGGGCCCCGGTGGCGTTATAGATGGCGTTGGCGATGGCGGGGTGGGGAACGCACAGGGGGATTTCGCCCACGCCGGCGGCCCCGTGGACGCCATGCTCCCTGGGGTTTTCGAAGTAGATAAGCTCGATGTTGTCGGGGATATCCTTGATGTAGGGGAATCCGCCGCCAATCATGGTCTTTTGCTTGTCGATGTCTTCGAAGTCCTCGGATAAGGCCAAGCCGATGGCCTGGGCCACCCCGCCCCAGAGCTGGCCGTCGACGATCATGCGGTTATTGACCTTGCCGATGTCGATGCAGAAGGTGATCTTGTCCACCTTGGTTTTCCCGGTCGCGAGTTCAACCGTCACCTCGGCCAAGCAGACGCCGTACATGTAAACCATGAAAGGCGAGCCCTGGCCATTGGCGTCTAAGGGAACGCCCGGAACCGAGAAGGTCCCATCGTACTTGGTCGGGACGTTGGCCGCCTTGGCTTCCTCATAGGTGTAGTAGCCGCCGCCGGG
>JAITLH010000367.1 GCA_031277995.1 Deltaproteobacteria bacterium | reverse complement strand
TGGCCACGGCCGCCGTGGCCTGGGCGGTAATCTCGTTTACGGTCAGGTCGGCCCCCAGATAGTCGGCCGTCAAATACCGCCCAGAACCCGTGCAGCAAACCCCCAAAACCTTGGCTTTTCCCGTAACCTCGGGGGCTATGGCCGCGAAACCCTGGCAAATGGCCTCAAGGGGCCGCCCGGCCGTGGGCAAATACTGCCTGGCCACGAGCTTTCCCTCGGGCGTTACCAAGGCCACGTTGGTCGAAACCGACCCCACGTCCACGCCAATGTAAACTTCAATGGGCGCCTCGCAACTTACCGAGCCCCAGTCAAACTCGGCCGTCCCCGGCTCCCGGCTGGGCCGCCTTAATGGCGCGAGCCTTCTGGGGTCCCGGTGGTCTTCCTTAACAAAGGCCCTCAAGGCCGAGAGATCCAGCCTAGGCGCGAAGTTATCCGGATAACTTCCCTGGCCATTTCCGGACCCGTTCCCGGAACCGGCTCCAAGGCCTTGCCCGTTACCCGGCGCCTTGGCCCCGGCGCCCTTAAGGTTGGCCCAGTCCTCCAAAAACGTCTCCAGGGCCACCTCGGCCGCGCCGACCGCGCCAAAGACGAAGTGGTGGGGGGGTATGACCAGCTCGTCCTCCTTAAGTTCCAAGATCTCCCGTAGGGCCCTGGCCAACCCGTCGTTCGCGGCGACGCCGCCGGTAAAAAGTACCGGGGCGGCCAAGGGTCTACCTTTGGCCAGGCCGCTTTTGAGGTTTCTGGCCATGGCCAGGCATAGGCCGTAGATAATCTCGTAGTCGGGCGTGGCCGATTGCTGCAAATGGATCATGTCGCTTTTGGCAAACACGCTGCAGCGTCCGGCCACCCTGGGCGGCACTTCGCTTTTTAGGGCCAGGGCGGAAAAGCGCCCGATGTCGTAATTAAGCCTATGGGCCTGTTGGTCCAAAAAAGAGCCCGTCCCGGCCGCGCAAAGGGCGTTCATGGCAAAGTCGGCCAGGGCCAGACGGCCCCCCTCGTCTTGGCCAAACCAAACCAGCTTGGTGTCTTCGCCCCCGATGTCGATTAGGGCCTTGGCCCCATTTAAATGCCGGCGGGCGGCCAGGGTTAGGGCCCTTATTTCGCCCACGGCCTTTCCGCCCAATAGCTCGGCCAAGCGCCCGGCCGAAACGCCGGTCACGGCGACGGAGCCAATAAGCGCCGGATCATGATTTTCAAAAAGGGAAGTAAGGGAACTGAGGGCCGTTTGGTAGGGACGGCCCTGATGGCGGGCGTAACTTGAGGTGATAAGGCGGCCCTCTCGGTCCACGAGGGCCAATTTTACGCTAATGGAACCGGCGTCCAAGCCCAAAAACAGGCCGGAACTTTTGTTGTCTGACATTAAAGTTGAAATCCCCACGCTACCCATGATTAATTAGCGCGGTCCATTAATAAGAACGTTACCATGACTCATTAATACGACCATTAATATGTCCATTAAACATAGACACAATAATACCATCCACTAATACGTCCAATAACATGACTTATTAATATGACCCATCAAATAAATCTTAAGCGCGTCCGTTAACCGTTTTTGGTGACCCGGTCTAGGCTACCCTCTTTGACGATCCTATTTAAATAGCCTCTTTTACTAGCCTTTCCAAGGACCCTTTCCCCGGGCCCCAAAAATGCCCATTACAAAAGGCCTTTTTTGGGAACGCCGGAGAACTTCCGTAAATGGCCAGGAAAAAACCCAAGGCGAAAAAGAAGAAAACCAAACGAAAGACCAACCAAGCGGCGCGTTCATGGACGCGTTATTTTTAAGTCTCCCCAAAGCCAAGGCGGCCCAAGGTCAACCCATTATTTTTGCCCCTAAGGCGTCGCGAAAATTTTTGCCCAACCCCTTCGCCTAATCGGCCCAGGGCCTGGGCGCCAATAAAGGCGCCAATCAAAGCAGGGTTTGCCAGCGGTCCCACTTTTAATGGGTCCCAAAGGCGCCCTAAAAAAACTTCCGGTCGGGTCTTGGCTTTACCGTTAAGAATCTAATAATTGGTTGAAATTACGGGATTATTTTTGCCAAGTGCCTCAATCCATTTTTTATGATAACACATTTTGCCAGAAAGTACTATAATACTTTTTTAGACACCATAAACCTTTTCCCCGCCCGGGGCCAAGGTTTATGGCCGCCCTTTCCGAAGGGCGTCCCCAAAATTACCAAAATCGCCATAAAGTTCCCTAGGATTGTTTTTTTATGCGTCCCCTAAAATCGGTCACCTCGGTGGTGGCCCCCTTGGATAGGCCCAACGTCGATACCGACCTAATCATACCCAAACAGTTTCTCGTTTCCGTCTCCCGGGAGGGCTTTGGCCAAAACCTCTTTCACGATCTGCGCTACCTTGAAGACGGACGGCCCAACCCCGACTTCGTCCTAAACCAAGAGCCTTTTTCCCGGGCCCGAATCCTCCTTTCCCGGGAAAACTTTGGCTGCGGTTCCTCGCGCGAACACGCCGCCTGGGCCCTTTTGGATTTTGGCATCGACGTCGTCCTGGCCCCCAGCTTTGGCGACATCTTTAAAAATAACGCCCTTAACTGCGGCCTGGCCCCCATCGTCATCCCCAACCCCGAGGTGGACCTACTCCTTACCGCCATCCAAAAGGACCCCAACCTAACCCTAACCGTTGACCTCCAAACCCTCCAAATCCAAACCCCCCAAGGCGCTCTGCCCTTTAGCTTAGACGATCACGCCCGCTTACGCCTCATAAACGGCTCCGATCTTATCGCCCTGACCCTGGAAAATAACCTCGACAGTATCCTCCGATACGAAAAGGCCCACGCCCAACCCTGGCAGGCGGCCTTGCCAGGGTTTAACCGCGAAGATTGAGGCCCGCAAAAAACTAGCCCACGCCAATCCTTAATCCCTTTCTTAATCCCCAGGCCCGCCCGCCAAAAGCGCCCTGGCCGCGGCCTCGGGGTCGGCGCTTTGGGTTAGCCCCGAAATTACGGCCAAGCCGTCAAAGCCCAGGGCCCAAACGCTTTTGGCGTTATCGGGTTTTATGCCCCCGATGGCCACGGTCACTAGGCCTGCCCCCAGGCCAGCCCCCGCGCCCGCCCTTAAGCCTGCCCCCAGGCCCGCCCCCGCGCCCGCTTGGATTATTTTCTTGATTTCTTCCTCTCTTACCGCCTGGGCCTCGACCTTGCTGCCGGTTAAAAATATCGCTCCCACGCCCAAATAATCGGCCCCGTCAGCCAGGGCCGCCTGGGCCTCCCCCACGCTCCCCGCCGAAACGCCCAACAAAAACCCCGGGCCCAAAATTTTCCGGGCCGCCCGGGCCGGCAGATCCCCTTGGCCCAAATGGACCCCGTCGGCCCCCGCGGCCATGGCCACGTCAAGCCGGTCGTTTACGATAAAAACTTTCCCCCGCTTTTTGCAAAACTCGGCCAAGCCCTTGGCCCGCTCGTAATACTCCCGGCCCAGTAAGTTTTTTTCCCTAAGCTGCAAACAGCTAACCCCGCCGGCGAAGGCCGCCTCGGCCAATTCAAAGACGCTCCTGGGCCGGGCCTCGGCCTGGCTTACGACCAAGGTCAGCCTAAGCTTTTTGGCCAAATCCTTTCTGTCCAAAGCCATTTTCCCCCCCCCGCGGGCGCCTCGCGCTCGCCTGGCCGCCCGCGCTCGCCTGGCGCTCGCTTGGCCGCCAATGGGCGCCTGGCGGGCGCCCTTAACCCAGCCGGTTCCCCAATTAAGCGTCCATGCGCCAGAGCCCGGCGCCCATGGGGCCGTCAAGATCCGAGCCCTCGACCA
>JAITLH010000309.1 GCA_031277995.1 Deltaproteobacteria bacterium | reverse complement strand
AATTCGCCCAGCTTATGGCCAACCATGTTCTCGGTAATGAACACGGGGATAAACTTTTTGCCGTTGTGGACGGCGAAGGTCAAACCGACAAAATCCGGTAAAATGGTGGAACGTCGACTCCAAGTCTTAATCACTCGGCGATCGCCGGCGGCGACGGCCGCGGCCGTTTTGGCCATGACGTGGCTATCGACAAAGGGTCCTTTTTTTACGCTGCGGGGCATGGTGGCCTTCCTTACATACGGTTGACTGACAGGGGCGAAAAAACGCCCTTTTCGCTTTGGGGCGCGGCTAGGCGACCGTTAGCCAAGGTCGCTAGCGCGCGGCTAGGCGTCCGGCTTTACCGGCCGCCTTTGGGGGCCAACATCACTTACCGCCGCGCCTTTTGACGATAAACTTATTGGAGGGCTTATTCTTTTTGCGGGTCTTGTAACCCTTGGTGGGCATGCCCCAAGGGGAGACCGGGTGGCGCCCGCCGCTACTGCGGCCCTCGCCGCCGCCCAATGGGTGATCGACCGGGTTCATGGCCACGCCCCTAACGTGGGGACGGCGGCCCAGATGGCGCGAGCGGCCGGCTTTTCCCAAAGACACGCTATTGTGGTCCTGGTTTCCCACCTGGCCGATGGTGGCCCGGCAAGTGGCCAAGATCTTTCTGGTTTCACCCGAAGGCAGTTTCAAGAGCGCGTAGGCGCCTTCCTTGGCCATGAGCTGGGCGTAGTTTCCGGCCCCGCGGGCCAACTGCCCGCCCTTCCCCGGTTTCATCTCGACGTTATGGATTAACGTTCCCAAGGGAATGGAGATTAACGGCAGGCTATTTCCGGGCTTGATGTCAGCCGAGCTGGAACTTACCACGGTGTCGTTGACCTTAAGGTGCTGGGGCGCCAAAATATAGCGCTTGGCCCCGTCTTTATAGAAAAGAAGGGCGATCCGGGCTCCCCGATTGGGGTCGTATTCGATACTGACCACCCGGGCCGGGACTTCCAGCTTATCGCGCTTAAAGTCGATGACCCTATACATGCGCTTATGGCCGCCGCCCCTAAACCTCGTGGTGATCCGGCCCAGGTTGTTACGCCCGCCCGTGGAGGGTAAGGGCTTAACCAGGGATTTTTCCGGCTTGGTGGCCGTGATCTCTTCGAAGGTCGGGTAGGTTTGGGCCCGGCGTCCCGGCGAGGTTGGTTTAACTTCTTTAATCGGCATGGTTAACCTTGGTTACAAATGATCTTTATTGTCTCAAACCCCGCCCTGACGGTCGGGGCCAATTCCCGAAAGCCAAGCTGGAAAACGCTTAGGCGCGTTTTTTCCCTTAGCTCTCGATGGCCGTGATGAAGAGCTTGACCTGGGGGTCCAACGTGACCACGGCCTTTTTCCAGCTCGAACGATAACCCTTGTAGCGACCCACGCGTTTGGGCTTGCCGTGAATGATTATGGTGTTGACGGACCTAATCATCTTTTTGTCGACGTTAAAGGCCACCTCGATGGCCTTGCGGATCTCGACCTTATTGGCGTCCTTGGAGACCTTAAAGACGTACTTGTTTTGGGTATTGATGACGTGGGTGGCCATTTCGGAAAGGATGGGGGCCAAAAGGATCTCGTAATAGGGTCTCATTTGTCTAGCCTCGTCGCCTCATCGGTCGCCGAATAGGCGACCGAATCGGTCTTTTGGTCCGTTTCTGGCCCCGTTTCTGGGGCCGGCGCCTGGGCCTCGGGCCCGGGGAGCCTCATGTCCGACGCGGTCTCAAGCCTGGTGCCTAGGGCCGGCAAGCTGGCTTTTAAGAGGACCAGCTGGTCGTACTTTAAAAGATCGTAGCAGTTAAGGCCGTCAACCCTAAGGACCTTAAAGTTGGTAAGGTTTCGGCAAGAAAGCTCAAGGTGCCGGTCCTGGGCCGGGGTTACCACCACGGCCTTTTTGAGGCTAAGCTTCTCCATGACCTCTTTAAAGGACTTGGTCTTGATGGCCTCCAGGGCGAAGGCGTCAACCACCACCAGTTCCTGGGACTTTAGCTTGGCCGACAAAACCACCCGCAGGGCTTGCTTTCTAATCCGAGACGGCGGCCGCCAGGAAAAGTCCCTTGGTTTGGGGCCAAAGATGGTGCCGCCCCCTCTCCACAAAGGCGACCTGCGGCTCCCGGCCCGGGCCCGGCCGGTCTTTTTTTGCCGGTAGGGCTTTTTGTTTGAATAGGCCAGTTCGCCGCGCGTCTTGGTGCAAGCGGTTCCGGCCCGGCGCGAGTGCAGTTGGGCGGTCACCACTTCGTGGACCAAGTGGGGCTTAATCTCGACCTCGAAGATATCTTCGGGAAGTTCGATCTGGCCAACCTTCTCGTTTTCTATGTTTACTACGTCTACTAAAGGCATCTATGATTCCCTCCCCTCAAGGGCGGTTACGAATCGCTGGGATTTAAGCCGGGCCAAACCGGGCCAAGCAGGCCGTTGGGCCGGCCATTGGGGGCCGGTTTTGGGGCCCCTCCCTTAGGAGGATAATTTCGGGCTCTTTTTCAAATACACCGGGCCGCCGTTGGGACCGGGCACGGCCCCCTTAACTAAGATGACCCCGTACTCGGGCCTGACGTCAACCACGACCAGGTTTTTTACCGTTACCCGGGCGCAGCCGTAATGGCCGGCCATGCGTTTTCCGGGAAAGACCCGGCTGGGATCAGACGAGCAGCCAATGGAACCGGCCCCCCTGGGGGTCAAACAGCCGTGGGTGGCCCGGCCGCCGCCAAAACCGTGCCGTTTCATGACGCCCGCGTAACCGCGGCCCTTACTGGTGCCGGTGACCGAGATCTTTTCCCCGGGGCTAAAAAGCGCCAGGGTCAGGGTTTGGCCCTCGACGAAAACGCCCTCGCCCGGCTTAAATTCCTTTAGGATCTTATAGCCGCCCTGGAAACCGGTTTTGTTGGCGTGGCCAATCTCGGGCTTATTGGGCTTGCGTTTTTGGCCGAAGCCCAGCTGCAGGGCCTCATAGCCGTCTCTTTTCTTGGTCTTAAGCTGGACCACCCTAACCGGCCCGGCCTCGATGACGGTGACCGGGATGGAGTTACCCTCAGACATGAAAAGGCGGGTCATGCCCAGTTTCTTGCCGATAAGTCC
The DNA here is from genome assembly GCA_031277995.1 of Deltaproteobacteria bacterium. Lineage (GTDB taxonomy): Bacteria > Desulfobacterota > Desulfarculia > Adiutricales > Adiutricaceae > JAIRNQ01. The sequence continues at coordinate 527 of JAITLH010000309.1, read as the reverse complement.
TTGGCTCACAGTTTCAGCTCCACGTCCACGCCGCCGGAGAGATCCAGGCGCATCAGGGCCTCGATGGTCTGGGGGGTGGGTTCTAATATGTCCACGAGCCGTTTGTGGGTACGGACCTCGAAATGTTCCCGGCTCTTCTTATCGACGTGGGGCGAGCGCAAAACGCAGGTCCGGCCGATGGAGGTGGGCAAGGGAACGGGCCCGGCCACCCGGGCCCCGGTTCTTTTGGCCGTGTCCACTATTTCTTGCGTGGAACGATCCAAGAGCTTATGGTCATAAGCCCGTAAACGGATGCGTATTTTCTGTTTGTTGAGCATATTTTTCGATCCAATCCCCAAAAGCGAAAGCTTATCGCGCCCGCCTTTGGGTTAGAGACGATCTGACAAAGTCCGGTCCAAGATAAGCGAACGTTACTCGATAATCTCGGAGATGACCCCGGCGCCCACGGTCCGGCCGCCTTCGCGGATGGCGAAGCGCAGTTCCTTTTCCATGGCGATGGGCATGATAAGGTTAATGGTGAAGGTGAC
>JAITLH010000283.1 GCA_031277995.1 Deltaproteobacteria bacterium | reverse complement strand
TTCAGTTAGGGGCCTAGAAGCGCTTGGGGCCCTTGACCCCACTAAAAAACCCCCCCAGGCCCGGCCACCAAACGCCGCCAAGGGCCTATTTTAGCCGTTTACGGGGCTATTTTGTGAAGCGATGAGGTTTTCAGTTAGGGGCCTAGAAGCGCTTGGGGCCCTTGACCCCACTACACCCCCCAGGCCCGGCCACCAAACGCCGCCAAGGGGCTATTTTAGCCGTTTACGGGGCTGTTTTTTGAAGCGATGGGGTTTTATGTTTTTGAGTTAAAATCTTATGACCTTCCCAACTCATAATGACTCTTTTTTTGGTAGTAAGCTGATAAGTTTATAAGTATTTACGCCTAAAAGCATATTACTATGACTTATCACCCTTGATTAAACTGATATCAAAACCTAAAGAATTAAGTTCTATAATCAAATCATCAAAGCTTCCGGGGAGTCCCGCCTCCAGGATGTTGTCGCCCTTGACGATTTTTTCGTACATCCTGGTCCGGCCGGTGACGTCGTCGCTTTTCACGGTCAAAAACTCCTGGAGGCTGAAGGCGGCGCCGTAGGCTTCCATGGCCCAGACCTCCATTTCCCCCAACCTCTGGCCGCCTAACTGGGCCCTGCCGCCCAAGGGCTGCTGGGTAACCAGTGAGTATGGTCCGATGGAACGGGCGTGGATTTTATCTTCCACCATATGGTTAAGTTTAATCATATACATAACGCCCACGGTGACCTCGTTTTCAAAGAACTCACCACTGCGGCCGTCGCGTAAAGGCGCCTGGCCCTTCTCGGGAAGACCAGCCTCGCGCAAGAGATTTCTGATTTCAACCTCGTCGGCCCCGTCAAAGACCGGTGAGGCAAAGTGGAGGCCATGTCGGCTTTGACTGGCTAATTCCAAAAGTTTTTCGTCAGAAAGATCCGAAAGATAATTTTTATACTCCCTTTCGCCCAGGATCCTTTTGAGTTTATGCCTTAGGCTTTCCGTATTTTGGCTGTCAACAAGTTCGCCTATTTGTTTGCCCAGGGCTTGGCTGGCCCAGCCCAGGTGGGTTTCCATGAGCTGCCCAACGTTCATCCGGCTGGTAACGCCCATAGGGTTTAACACCATATCGACCGGAGTCCCGTCCGGGAGAAAAGGCATCTCTTCCTCGGGCAGGATCCGGCTCACCGCACCCTTATTGCCGTGGCGATCGGCCAAAATGTCTCCGACCGTGAGCTTACGTTTCATGGCCACGTAAACCCTGACCATCTTAATGACACCCGGAGGAAGCTCGTCCCATTTTTGGAGCTTTTGGACTTTCTTTTCAAAGCCCTGTCGAATGACCTCGATTTGCTCCTGATAGCTCGCGACCAAGCGTTCGACGGCGGCGGCGTTGCCGCCGGCCTTGACATCGTTTAATCGAACTTCACGCCAAATTGTGGGTGAAACGGAATTGATTATTTCAGCGGTGATAATTTCTTGTTCTTTCACAACCACGACGTTTTTTATCGGATCCTTGACGTTTACGGCCGTGGTCTTTCCGACCAAGAGCTCGGCCAAACGGTCCCGGATGATTTTGGTTACGACGCGCCTCTCTTCGTGTTGATCCTTACTCAGCCTAGCTTGCTCGTCTTCCTCGATTTGGAGGGAGCGCTTGTCTTTCTCGGTACCTTTCCGGTAAAAAACCCGGGCGTCGATGACCGTGCCTTCCACCCCCGGCGGGACCCTTAGGGAAGTGTCTTTGAAGTCAGAGGGTTTTTCTCCAAAGATGGCCCTAAGGAGTTTTTCCTCGGGCGTTAACTGCGTTTCCCCTTTGGGGGTAATGCGGCCCACCAAGATGCTTCCGGTCCGAACGTTCGCCCCAATGCGAACGATCCCGGCCTCGTCAATGTTAGCCAAAAACTCCTCTTCGATATTGGGGATGTCGCGGGTTATTTCCTCGGGGCCAAGCTTAGTGTCCATAGCCACGGTATCGTAGACCTCGATGTGGACCGAGGTAAAAACGTCCTCCCTAACCAGCCTTTCGGAGACCAAAATGGAGTTCTCAAAGGTGTAGCCGCCCCAGGGCATGAAAGCCACCATAACGTTTCGGCCCAGGGCCAGTTCGCCCAATTCCGTGGCCGGGCCATCGGCGATGACCTGGCCTTTTTTGACCTCATCTCCGGCTTTGACAATGGGCCTTTGGTTAAAACAAGTGCTCTGGTTGGATCTCTGGAACTTATTAAGTTTATGGACATTAAACCAGTCATCGTTATCGCGGCTCTCCTGGCTGGTATGGCGCATGACGATGCGTCCGGCGTCGGCCTCCTCCACTACGCCATCATACTTTGACAGCACCATCACCCCACTATCCCAAGCCACCAATCGTTCCATACCCGTTCCGACCAAGGGGGCGTCGCTTCTTATTATTGGAACCGCTTGGCGTTGATCGTTACAGCCTTGATTAGCGCTGATAACGTCATCATGCTCTAGGAAAGGTATTAAAGAAGCCGCGACCGAAACCAACTGGTTGGGGGAAACGTCCATGAGCTTAACTTCCTCGGGGGTATTTAATACAAACTCGCCGTTTAAGTGGCAAGGGACGCTTTGCTGAAGTAGTTTGCCCTTGGCGTCAAGCTCGACGTTGGCCTGGGCCACCGGCAAATAGGCCTCGTCCAATGCGGTCAAATAAGCGACCTCGTCGGTGGCGTGTCCTTTTTCTACTTTCCTGTAAGGGGTTTCAATAAAACCGTACTCGTTTACCCGGGCGTAAGTCGAAAGGGACCCGATAAGACCGGTCTTTTGCCCTTTGGGCGTCTCTATGGGGCATATCCGACCATAGTGGGAAGGATGAACGTCACGAACCTCAAAACCGACCATTTCCCTAGTCAAACCCCCTGGTCCCAAGGCCGAAAGGCGCCTTTTGTGGGCAATCTCCGACAAGGGGTTATATTGGTTCATAAATTGGCTAAGCTGGCTGGTCTGAATAAACTCCAGTACCTTGGCGGAAACGGGCTTTGAGTATATGAGATCGTCGGGCATCAAGGTCTCGACTATTTTAA
>JAITLH010000253.1 GCA_031277995.1 Deltaproteobacteria bacterium | reverse complement strand
TGAAAACCGCCTTGATCCAGGAAATAAACCAAAACGCGGACCAATCGAGCCAAAGGCTCATTTCGTTTGGCGGGTCAGGGATAATCGCCAGGGCGTGGGGGCGATAAAACCCCAGACCCAAGATCTGGGCTTTTTAGAAATTCGGCGCGTGAACCAAACTATCCGAACGCCTCCAAAATAACGTAAGCCAAGGGGCATGGGGGTTTGGCCATGGGCCTTGGGCCATGACTTTTTATAAGGCGGCCCCGTCTGGGCTTGGGCCGCCGGGGTCATTTTTGGCCAGGCTAGTTTACGCTTTGGTTTCTAGTCTTTGAGATCGGTTTTGTTGGTAACGCCGTTAAACCCGGCCGGTTCATTGGGCAAATCAACCACCCTTTTGTTTCTTATCTGGGTTCGGCTAAGGTGGCCGATAAAACCAAAGGCGTAATCGTCCAAGGCTTTTTGTTGAACCTTGATGGCCGTGGCGGCTTTTTTTGACAAATCAAACTCCCCGGCCATTTGGGCGATTTCTTTGTCCGATTCAGGGTCGCTATATTTCCCGTAATTATAGAAACCGTTCGTCTTAATGAGATTGTCAAGCATGGTATAGGGATCGCCCAATGGGGTGGTAATCAGCGAATAAATGACTAGGTCAAAGTCGCCCGTTTTTAGCCTATCCTCGACGCTCTCCATGATGTCGATCTTCGTTTCTATCCCGAGCTCGGTCAGCTGGGCCTGGACGGCCTCGGCCAAAATCGGGAGCTCCACCCGGCTGGTATAGGCATAAACGGTCAAAGAGAGGTTTTTTCCGTCTTTTTGCCGGACCCCGTTTGGGCCAACCTTATAGCCGGCGGCCTCAAGCGTGGCTTTGGCCGCGTCCATATCGTAAGCTTCGCTTTTAAGCTTATCCCCGGCGTAAGGCAAAAAAGCGGGAAACAGACCGTTCGCCGGAACGCAAGACCCGCTTAGCAAAACGTCGCAAAAGGTTTTTTTGTCGAGGGCCAGGTTAATGGCCCGGCGAACGTTTTTGTCGGCCAGAAAGGGGTTTTTGTAGTTGTGATACAAAAACAAAGCCCTGGACGAGGGAACGCTATCGATTACGTAATCGGGATTATTTATGAACGAATGACGATTTGGCCCCGGAATGTCCATGGTGACGTCAAGTTCGCCCGATTGCATGGCCATGCTTAAGGTGCCGGCGTCGGCCAAATATACTTGCGTATAACGGTCCAGTTTAGCCGGTCCGCCCCAATAGCCGTCGTATCTAACCATTTGAGCGTTGCCGTTTGGCCGAAAGGAATCGACTTTAAACGGCCCGGTTCCGTAGACGACCAGATCCGAAATTTCGCCGGTAAAGACTATGGCCGAGAAGGGTTCGCAGAGGTTATTTATGAAAGTTGGATGGGGCTTGGTGGTTTTTATGGTTAGGGTTTGGCCGCGAACCTCGATGGAATCGATTAAAAGTCCATCCTTAGCCCGGCCCAGTTTGCCAATCACCCTTTCGAGACTGTCTTTTACGGCCTGGGCCGTTACGTCCCGCCCGTTATGGAAAGTAATCTTGTCCCTTACGGTTACCTTCCAAGTGGTGGGATCGACGTTTTCGACCGATTCGGCCAACCAAGGCACGGGTTTCATTTGGGCGTCCAATCTGACCAGGGTTTCGACCAAGCCAATCGTCACGGCAAACCAACCGTCAAAGGCGTTGGCGGGATCGATACTGGTATTGGAGAAAGTTGACCCGTATCTTAGGTTCTTGTCCGCCTCGTCGGCCGCCCTAAGATCCCCGGCCAAAACAAAGGCCAGGATCAAAATAGTGGCGACCGTTAAAGATCGAAGCTTAAAATTTACGCCAATAAACATACGCGCTCCTAACCCATGACCCAAAAAATTGGAGTCGGCGTGAAATAAGGACTTAAAGCGCGTCCCAAACGAAACGCGGCTAAATCCAAGTAAGGTTTTTAAGGTTTACAAAAGGTGATTGTTAGCCGATGGCCTTTGGTTGGGCGCCAAGGCGCTTGGCTTGGCGCCCAAGCAAAAACAACCCGACTAGGCGGCCGGGCTTATTGGCTCAAACTCACAAGAGCGTTTGGGAATGGGGAAAAGCGACGAGAGTAAAAGTTTGGTATGCTCATGTTGGGGATTGGCCACGACCTCATCGGCCGGTCCGGTTTCGACGATCCGGCCATCGTGCATGACCCCAAGCCTGGTGGTAAAACAGCGGACCAGCGAGAGATCGTGCGAAATGAACAGCAAGGCCATGTTTAGATTTTTCTGGAGTTCGCTTAAAAGATCGATTATTTGGGCTTGGACGGAAACGTCCAAGGCGCTGGTGACCTCGTCGCAGATGAGTAACTTTGGCCTTACGACCACGGCCTTGGCCAGGGCGGCCCTTTGGCATTGGCCCCCGCTGATCTGGCCCGGTAACCGTAAGGCGTGTTCGGCGCTAAGCCCGACCATCTCCAAGGCCTCGGTGACCAGCTCCTTACGATCGGCTTTTTTGGCCAAACCAAAATTACCCAAAACTTCAAGGATTGATTTGCCGATCGTTTTTCTGGGATCAAAGGAACCCACGGGATCTTGAAAAACCATCTGGACCTTTCGATAAAAGGACTTCAAATCTTTCCCCTTGACCCTGGTGACGTCTTCGTTTTCCACTAATATTTTGCCCGAATCGCTATCCTTGAGTCTGGTTATTAGCCTGGCCAAGGTGCTTTTTCCGCAGCCGCTCCCGCCCACCAATCCGAAGCACTCCCCGGGATCGATGTGAATGTTGACCCCGTCAACGGCCTTGATGAGCCGATTCTTTTTCAGGAAACTAACTTTCAAATCTTGGCATTCCAGTACGGGCGCGGTCATGTCACATCCTTGGTTTTAGCTAAAATTAAGCAATGGGCAAAAAACCAATAAGTCGCGAAAAATAAGACTAGGTTAAAGTTTACGCCTATTGCCAAACAATAAATTTATCATTATTCATGGTTTAAATTCGTTCCGTTAGTTAGGCCTATTATTTATGGCCTTTGAAAGTTTTCATACCAGCCTTGAATTTTCATGTCAACGATTGTTTTATTATTTTGGAATAAAGACTAAATTACGCGATTGAAAAATTTGGTTACCAGACTTAAAAATTCGTCCCAGCGATTGGCCGATTGTTTGGCGCCCGTCAGGAATCGAGGGGCTTAAAATCCAAATGACAGGCGGCGTAATGGTCGGGGGAAAGTTTACGGAGTTCGGGCTTAACGTTTTGGCAGACCTCTTGGGCGAATTGGCAGCGGGGGGAGAAGTCGCAACCCGGGAGGATTTCGCCAAGGGAGGGCGGGCTGCCCTCGATGGTGTCTTTCATTTGGCCTTGGAGGTCGGGCACGGCGGCGATTAGGGCTTGGGTGTAGGGGTGAGCGGGGCGGCCCATGACCGCTTGGTTTTGTCCGTACTCGACCAATAGCCCGGAGTACATAACGCCTACGGTTTCGGCCATGTGGGCCAGGACGCCAAGGTTATGGGTCACGATCAAAATGGCCGCGCCGTACTTTTCCCGTAGCTTAATCATTTCCGAGACGGCCTGGGCCTGGACGGCCGCGTCAAGGGCGCTGGTGGGTTCGTCGGCCAACATCAGTTCCGGTCTCATGACCATGGCCAGGGCGATTAAGACCCTTTGGTTCATGCCGCCCGAAAGCTCGAATGGGTAACTGGCCAGGATTCTTTCGGGGTCGGATAAATCTAAGCTGGCCATGAGATCGGCCGCCTCCCGTAAGGCCTTTTTCTTTTCGATCTTGACGTGGCTTTTCATGGTCTCGAGAAAATGGCTGCCGATGGTCCGGGTGTCGTTTAAGGCCTCGACGGCGTTTTGGGATACCAGCGTCAGTCTACGGCCCCTAAGCTTTCTGGCGTTTTCGGAACTTAGGCCCAAAAGGTCAATCCCGTCAAAGGTAATGGAGCCGGAGGTAATGGCCAGTCCCGGGGCCAAAAGCCTAATGACGCTTTTAATCAAGGTGCTTTTCCCGCAGCCGCTCTCCCCGGCCAAGCCCAGGATCTCGCCTTTTCTCATCGAAAGCGTCAGGCCCTTAACGATTTCCAAACCGCGGGTCCCCACTTTGAGATCGGTAATTTTGAGCAGTTCTTCGGCCATTGGGGGTCCAAATTCATTTGATACTACGCCATCGGTAAGTCGCCTGACGTTTGCTTTTGGGAGGATCCGTCCCGTCCGGGCCGGATCCTCCCAGGGGTTTAGCGTTAGTCGGTTGGTTTTTTGGTTTCTATTGCTTGAGGTCGGTTTTGTTGGTCACCCCGTAAATGTCCGAGGGATGATTGGGCAAATCGACCACCCTTTTCTTGGTTATCTGGGTCCGGCTTAGGTGGCCGAGAAAACCAAAGGCGTTATCGTCCAAAGCCCTTTGCTGGACGGAGATGGCCAGCTGGGCCCTTTTTTGGAGATCGAATTCGCCGGCCATTTGGGCGATTTCTTTGTCCGATTCGGGATCGTCGTATTTCCCGTAGTTATAGACCCCGCTTGACTTTATGAGATTGTCCAGCATGGTAAAGGGATCGCCCAATGGGGTCGTGACCAATGAATAAATGACGATGTCAAAATCGCCGGAACCTAGCCTTTCCTCGACGCTCTCCATGATGTCGAGCTTGGTTTCTATGCCTATTTCGGTTAGCTGGGCCTGGATGGCCTCGGCCAAAATGGGGAGTTCCACGCGGCTGGTATAGGTATAAACGGTCAGGGAGAGGTTTTTGCCGTCTTTTTGACGAATGCCGTTGGGGCCAACCTTATAGCCGGCGGCGTCCAGGGCGGCTTTGGCCGCTTCGACATCGTAGCCTTCGCTTTTGACCTTATCACCGGCGTAAGGGAGATAGGCGGGAAACAGACCGGCCGCCGGGAGACAGGATCCGCTTAGCAAAACGTCGCAGAAGGTTTTTTTGTCCAGGGCCAGGTTAACGGCCCGGCGCACGTTTTTGTCGGACAGGAAGGGGTTTTTGTAGTTGTAATACATAAACAACACCCTCGAGGAGGGTACGCTATTTATGACGAAATCCGGATTGTTTACGAACAAATGGCGACTGGGCCCGGGAACGTTTAAGGTGGCGTCAAGTTCCCCGGCCTGCATGGCCATGGTCAAGGTGCCCACGTCGGCCAAGTATACGTAGGTAAAACGATCGAGCTTGGCCGCGCCGTCCCAATAGTCATCGTAACGAACCATGTTGGCGTTGCCGTTTGGCCTAAAGGTATCGATTTTAAAGGGCCCGGTTCCGTAGACGACCAGATCCGATATTTCGCCCGTAAAAACTATGGACGAGTAGGGATCGCACAGGGCGTTTATGAAGGTCGGATGGGGTTTGGTGGTTTTTATGGTTAAGGTCCGACCGTCGACCGCGATGGAATCGATTAAAAGCCCATCCTTGGCCCGATCGAGCATGCCGATGACCCTTTCCAGACTGGCTTTGACGGCCTGGGCCGTGACCGGTTGCCCGTTATGGAAAGTAATCTTGTCCTTTACGGTCACTTTCCAGGTGGTGGGATCGACGTTTTCGATCGATTCGGCCAGCCAAGGCACCGGGCTCATTCGCTCGTCCAATCTGGCCAACGTTTCGATTAAACCGATTTCCACGGAAAACCAACCGGCGAAGTCGTTGGCCGGATCGAAGGAGGCGTAGGAAAAAGTCGTTCCGAATTTTAGGTCTTTGACCGGATCGGCCGCCCTAAGCTCCGTTGCGGAAAAAAGGGCCAGGATTAAAAATGACAAGGCAATTAAAGAACCCAATTTAAATTTCTTAATTTTACTCATGTACGCACCTAATAAATGACTCAAAAATCTCTCTGAGTCCGTATGGGGAATCAAACCCTGACCCATGTCTCAACTAAAAACGCGGATCAGTCGCCAAAGGATTATTTTTGTCGCCAATCGGCGATTTTCAATCTCCGATGGGCTTTGATAGGTCGCTTATCGGCTTAAATTTCCGCCTAAACGTTGGCCTCGATTCTGTTGGCTTTGGGCTTGGCCTTATCGCCAACCGCGGCGGCCGGGCGGGGGGCCATAAAATCCCGTAGGGCGTCGCCAAATAAGTTAAAGACCATTATGCTTAGGAAGATGGCCGCGCCTGGAAAAAAGATGGTGCCGGGGTATTGTTGAAAGTAATTGCGGCCGTCGTTTAGCATGGCTCCCCATTCGGGGGTGGGCGGCCTGACCCCCAGGCCCAGGAAAGACAAACCGGCCACGCCAATCATCATCACGCCAATGTCCAAGGCGGCGGTAACCACCAAAGGGCCCATGGCGTTTGGCAAGATATGCCTGAAAATGATTTGGGGGGTGGTATTTCCGGCCAGTTTCGCCGCTTCCATGAAGGTTTGGTCGCGAAGGCCCAAAACTTGGCTCCTGGCCAAACGGGCGTATTTGGTCCAGCTTACGCAGGAAAGGGTAATGATGGCGTTGGTTAGGCCCCCGCCCAAAAACCCGGCCACGGCGATGGCCAAAACCATGTCGGGAAAGGCCAGGACGATATCGGTCACCCGCATGCAAAGGGTATCGAGGCGCCCGCCGACATAGCTGGAAACGACCCCCACGGCCGTCCCGAAGGCAAAGATAATGCCCACCAGCAATAGGGAGGAAAAAATCGTGACCTGGGCCCCGCAAACGACGCGGGAAAACAAGCACCGTCCCAACCGGTCCGTCCCGAATGGGTATTCCCAGGAAGGGGGCAGATTGACCAAGCCAAAGTTCGTTTTGATGGGATCGTGCGGTACCAGATAAGGCCCGGCGATGGCCCCGGCGAAGATAAAGAGCGATAAGGCCGAAAAGAAAAGGAAGCGAAATTTTACCGGATCGGCGACCTTGGGGACGATTCCCATCTTAAGCCACCTCCTCGGACAGGCGGATCCTGGGGTTAAGGAGCCGGTATGAGAGATCGGTTATCAGATTGACGGAGACGAAGATTACGGCCATCCAGATAACGTAACCCTGGACGATTGGGTAATCGCGCATGTTTATGGCTTCCATGACCAGTTTGCCCATGCCCGGCCAGGTAAAGATAATCTCCACGATGGCCGTGCCGCCCAAAAGGTAGCCAATCGATATGCCCAGTAAGGTTATGATGGTCAGCATGGAGTTTTTTAGGACGTTTCTGTAGAGTATGTATTTTTCCTTGACGCCCCTGGCCCGGGCGCCCCAAACGTATTCCTTGTCCAGCTCTTCCAAGATGGCGGCCCTGATTTGCCGAATGTATTTGCACGTCATGGCCAAGGCCAAGGTGATGGTCGGTAAAACCATGCTAGACCAGCTCCCGTCGCTTATGACGGGCTGCCATTTAAGCCTTAGGCCAAAGACGTAAATCAAAAGCAAGCCCACCAAAAACCCGGGCATGGTTCCGCCAACGAACGTCAAAACCCTAATCAAATAATCCAAAATCCCGTTTTGCCGAACGGCCGAGAGAAGTCCCAGCGGGATCGAGACGACCATGGTCATGATTATGGCCGTCGCGGCCAAACTCAGGGTATAGGGCAAACACTCCCCTATCTCCACCATGACGGGTCTGCCGGAGGCGAAAGACGTTCCCAAATCGCCCTTGAATAAGTTCTTTACCCAGCGCCCGTATTGAATCCAAAAGGGCTGGTCCAAGCCCATGTCCGCTCTCATGGCCGCCAGGGTTTCTTGGGAAACCATCATGCCCCTTAAAACCAGTTCCCTTTCGGCCGGATCGCTGGGGGAGAGATACATGATCCCAAAGTTTATGATGGTAATCCCAATGAGGATCGGGATAAGCTGCAAAGCCCGTCTATAGATGTATTTGAGCACGGCCCACCTTCGCGGTCACCAAAAGCCCAAAGCCTTGAAAGATAGCCCTTCAAGGCGGGGTCGGTTTTTTCTTTAGAGGGGTTTTTTGGCCCTTATGGCGAACATGGGCGTGTCCGAGTATTGGACCTTTTGGGGTTCTTCCAAGACCCGGTCGCTTAGGGTGGGATCGATCTTGATGTCGGCATAGCCAAGCTTGGTCAGTAAGGCCAGGTCCCATTCCGGCCGGGTATATTTGCCCATGGGTAGGGACGAATACATGATTTCGGAGCTCTCGCGGTTAGGTTCCTCAAAGGGCTTAAGGTTAAAGCGTTCGAGGGCTTCCTTTTCGGCCAAGCGTTTTCGTTCCAGGGCGGCCTCGTCAAAAAGATAGTTAAACCAGTTGGCGTCAAAAATGAGCAGGTTTCCGCCCGGGCGCAAAACCCTTAGCCATTCCCTATAGGCGGCCACGGGATCGTACAAAGTCCAGGTCACGTTTCTGGAAAGAAGCAAATCGAAAGTCTCGTCGGCAAAATCCAGCCGATGGCTATCCATCAGGAAAAACTCCGGCGAAACGCCATAGGTTTCACAGTTGTCCTTGGCCACTTTGAGCATCTCCGGGGCGCAGTCTATGGCCGAAACACCGTAACCTTTTTGGCTTAAAATAATGGCGAAAAACCCTGGCCCGGTCCCAATGTCCAAAACTTTTGGCCTTTTTATTGGGCCGAAATCAACCAAGGAATCGATCTCCTTAAGCCATACGTCTTTTATGGGCCCGTTTAGTTCCTCGTGAACCATTTCCGAGTAACCCTTGGCGCGTCCGCACCATTTTTCCTCAATCATGCCTTGCAAACTCGCCTTATCGAGCATTTTCCACCTCCAAAAAATCTCGCCACGGTCAGCCGCCAAAAAGTCGACCCAAAAAAAAGTCAGGCAAAAAAAGAAACAAGCGCCAAAACACCCCGCCCCCGATATTTCGCCCCGGGGGCCTGGGAAAACGCGCCCACCCCAAACGATTTGACTTTGGGACAAAAAAAAGACCACCTGACCTTGACTCAAAGGTTAGGTAGTCTTCATGACCCAAAGTTAAAATTTTTCGTCAAATAATTAGGCTTACTTCATGCAAGCCTTTTCGCGCTTAAGGGAGAAAATAACATAGGGGCTCCCTTATGTCAACAAAAGTCCCCGCCCCGGGGCCTTGGGTTTTCCCAAGGACCCGCTAAGGCGCGAAAGGCTAAAAAAGCCTAAAATAATCGCGCCGTTTCGTTGGCCAAGACCCCTTGATGGCCCTTATTTCACCCATGGCCCAAGGTTACCCCCCCTGGCCCCCGGGGATTTTTCGAAAAAACCCCACCCGAGGTGGTCCAAAAAAGGCCCCGCGAACGGCCGTAAAGGCCCCCAGGAGGCCTTGGGGAGAGTTTTGGGCATAAATATACCCTCCCCCACCTCGGATGGCCTCCACGGGCCTTTAAACGAGCCTTGGGGTTTTTGGGAAATTTTTTGGGTCAAAGCCAGCCCAAAGCCTGGACCGGCGAAGCTTTGGCTTGTCCCAGGCCAAAGCTCGCGCCGGGGGGCCCCTATTCCTCCGCGGGGGGTAAAGCCTCTAGC
>JAITLH010000230.1 GCA_031277995.1 Deltaproteobacteria bacterium | reverse complement strand
TGCCCTAGGTTATGGTCGATTATGATAAAATATTAATTATTAAAGATTATAGATAGTTTTAAGAAGTATTTTCTCTTTTTTAGGGCCCTATCCAGGTCAGCTTTGGGACGGGGTTTTTTTTAGCCGGGGGCCATTTTTTTTAAAAAAAAATGAAATTTGGAGAAATTTTTTTTGGCCAAATCTGTAAGCATGCTAATTTGTTCAGATTATTTCTTAAAAAAACTATTGCAATTGAGATTCAATTTTAGTAAAATCTAATCGGTCGACACAACTTGGATTCAATACCACAGCCTCCCACCTGTTGATCGCAATCCTGTTTGTGTTGTCCACACCGGGACTGGGCCGGAGCGCGGAAAAACCTGGCTTTCCGCCTTCGGCCCTTTTTATTTGCCCTGGCCTACCCGTTAATTTCGTTTTCGCTCCCCCCTTCCGCTTCACTTTAATCGATTCCCCTAAAACTCGCTTTGGTCGGGGTTAGGCCTCCCGTTAGCTTGGCAAGAAGAGGTTTAACCAAGATAGATTTGGCCCCGGGGACTTAGCTAAGTCGCCTGGGCCAAGTTCCCTGGGCCAAGGCGCCGTGGCCCCGGGGTGGATTTTTTTATGGCCAAAGGGCGCGAGGGTTGGTTATTTGGGAAAGGTCCCCGGCGCGACCTTAGGTAATGTCAATCTTTGCCTTTAGTTTAGTTCAAAATTTCTGGACTTTTCTCTTAAAGTACGCTAAAATTATTCCCTAGATCTGGAAATGGCCCTAAACCCCTCGCCTTGATTTTAGAACTAATTTCCCTGGGTATAATCTTTTTTCATTCTGTTTCTTAGTTGTGACAATTAATTTAGTTCATACGCAATTCCTTTATTGAGAATATAAGGCTTAATTTTTGTAAAATTATATCGGAAGCTGACTTTTTAGTAAAATTTCAGCCTTCTTATAGTTATTTTACCGCCTCTTTTTAGGCTAGCGATTGTTCTGGCCTGGTTTCGTTGGAATTTTGGCCTGGCCCCGGGGCGCTCCCAGGCGACAAGTCACCGGGGAACGTCTCCGGTCGCGACCTGGGCCCTCCAGAGCCCCCCAGACGCTTTGACCCTAGGTTGGGGTGCCCTCGTGGTCGCGAAGGCGCTCAGGGGGTCGATTTTGGGCGTTTATGGGCCCGTTTGGGGCGGGGAGCGTTTTGATTTTTTGGCCAATTTGGCCAAACGGAGAAATCGGCCCGCCGGGTTAAGCCCCGACTTTTTTGGGGGCGATGAGGTCAATTTGGTTCGCTCGGCCCATTGGGGTTGAGAGTCGATGATTTTTCGGAGGTCTCTGATGCTCTGCCCAAAATGTGGCTACAACAGTTTTGAGTATAATACAAACTGCCCTAACTGCAAAAAAGATCTAAGCTCCGTACGCAATCAGTTATATCTGACCATGACCAGGCCCGGTCCGGTCAACTACTTTGATCCCAACCCCCAGGGCAACTTTGGGGCGCCCCCGGCCGGAGGTTTCCAAGCCGCCCCGAGCGCGGATAAATACGCCTATGGGCCGGGTGGTTTTGGCGCGCCCGGTCAGCAGGATTTTTCGGGCCTGGCCCCGCCTCCCAATATGCCCGGCCAGGCGCCCATGCCCGGCCAGGCGCCCATGTCCGGCCAGCCGCCCATGCCCGGCGGGTACGGACCGGGTCAGGGCTTTGGTGACCCCCAGTTTAACCCCGGGGGACCCCCGCCGCCCTATCAAGTGGGCGGGCAGGGAACCGTCCAATCCAACGCGCCCTTTGGGGCGCCTCCGGGCGGCCCGGCGCCGCAGCCTTTCATGCCGGGACCTCCGACTTATCCGCCCACGGCGCCGCCCATGCCTTCTCCGCCGGGTCTGGGGCCAAGCATGCCTTTGCCTCCAGGCCCTCCGCCCATGGCCCCGCCGCCCCCGCCCATGCCGGGGGGTATGCCTGGGCCTATGGCCATGCCTGGGCCTATGCCCGGGCCCCCGCCCATGGCCCCGCCGCCTCCGCCCATGCCCGGGCCGCCTCCGGGAGCGATCGCCATGGCCCCCGATTTTACGGTCCAAAGGCCCAGCCCGCCGCCTCCGCCGCCCCCTTTGGTTTCCGAGTCGGAGATCATGACCGAGGTGGAGCCGGATTTGGACGAACCCGAGGTTATGTTGGAACCCGACGACAGCGGGGAACCGATGGTGGACGTATCCAGCGTGGAACAGGTGCCCGAGACCGTGAACATTTTGAAGGACGACACTTTTTCGCCGCCGCCCTTTGAACCCTTGCCTAGGCCGCCCGCGGAAATACCAGGGCCGGCCGCTTCCCCGTCCGCGGGCATCGGAAACGCCGTCGCGCAAATTAGGGAAACCTTGGAAGCCACTGGGGATCTTAAACCCAGGGCCGCCGGTAACGCGGCCGAAACCTTCATGGTGCCGCCGGCCTCGCTTCAAGAAGCCCAGTTGGCCGCGGAGGATCTTGATTCCCTGGACGATTTTGACGCCCCGGATGACGATTCCTTGGATCTGGGATCCGATTCCGACTCCCTTAGCATTGGCGAAGGCCTTTTAGACGATTTGGATGACGAGTGATAACCGAAAAAATCAGAGGGTCGGTTAACCCGACCACCAGACTCGTTTTGCCTCTGGACTTTCCGGATAAGGCCAGGGCCCTGGAATTGGTCAGGACCCTTTCCGGCCAGGTGGGCTTTTTCAAAGTGGGCTTGGAGCTTTACCTCTCCGAAGGTCCCTCGATTCTCGCCCAAATTAAGGAGATCGATCCGGACGCCGGCCTATTTTTGGATCTTAAACTCCATGACATACCGGCCACCGTTGGCCGGGCCATGGAAGCGGCCAGAAAGTATTCCCCGGATCTCATTACCATCCATACCCAGGGCGGCTTGGAGATGATGAAGGCGGCCGTGGAGAACTCTGGTGGCGTGGCCGTTTTGGGGGTAACGGTTTTAACTAGCTTAGACCCAAGCTCCCTTGACGAACTTAGCGACGAGTACCGAAAACCCGGTCTCTACGCGGCCAGGCTAGCCCAAAGGGCCCTCATCGCCGGTTGCGAGGGCCTGGTTTGTTCCAGTTTGGAAACCGCGGACTTACGTAACCGTTTTGGCCAGGCGCCCCTATTGGTGACCCCGGGGATAAGGCCCGACTGGAGTTTGGTTAAAGGAGACGATCAAAAAAGGATCGGAACCGTAAGCTCGGCCCTAACCGGGGGCTCGGACCTTTTGGTCATCGGCCGCCCCATTAGGGACGCGCCCGATCCCCTCGAGGCTTGCCAGCGCGTCTTGGAAGAAATTTCCCTGGCCCTTAGCGATCTAAAGGATGACTTGGAGCCGCAAGATTAAAACCGGCCCGCTTTGGGTTTTAGCCAAACAATCAGCCAATTCATGTAAGCTTCCCGCCTAATAACTCGGCGGGAAGCTTTTTTCTTCTTAGGGGAAGGGATCGCGAGGTGGCCTCGGGGTTGGTTTTCGTTAAACCAAAGGAGAAAAATCCCCTCCTTCGTGCTAAAATGGCCCCTCTCGCCCGGGGCGAGAGGGGCCTCGCGATTTTTTTTATTTTTTGGAGTTTGATTTGCCTTTTGACGCGGAATTTTGGCAGGGTTTAGAAAAACCGGCGAGATATTTGGGGCTTGAACCGGGCGCCAAACCAAACGAACGGGTGGACGTCCAGGGTCGGATGTTTAGGATGGCCCTGGCCTTTCCCGATCTGTACGAAATTGCCCATAGCCACGTGGGCCATAAAATTTTGTACCACATGATAAACGGACGGGTGGGTTTTTCGGCCGAAAGGGTCTACGCCCCTTGGCTGGATTTGGAAGAAAAGCTTAGGAGGGAGAATCGAAGCCTATTCAGTTTGGAATCGGGTAAGCCGGTTAAGGACTTTGACATGATTGGTTTTTCCCTCCAATACGAGATGGGTTACACCAATATCCTAAACATGATCGATCTGGCCGGTTTGCCGGTATTGGCCCGGGACAGAACTGACGAGATGCCGCTCGTGGTGGGCGGCGGGCCCGGGGCCTCAAACCCTGAGCCCCTGGCCGATTTTTTTGACTTTTTCTTTCTGGGTGACGCCGAGGCCGCGCTCATGGAAGATCTGGAGATCGTAAAAAAGTGGCGTTACGAAAGGGCCCCAAAAAGCGAGCTTTTTGAGCGCCTGGCCGGAAGGCCGGGCCTTTACGTCCCCTCGCTTTTTGAGCCGCTCTACGAAAACTCTAGACTGGTTAAGATCGAGGCCAAAAAGAAAGGGCACGAGCGGGTCATAAGGGCCGTGGCCAGCGTTTTACGGGGGGCGCCCTTTCCCGATTGCCAGATCTCGCCCTTGGTTAAGCCCGTCCACGATCGGGTGGTGGTCGAGATTGGCCGGGGCTGCTCCCGGGGCTGCCGGTTTTGCCAGGCCGGTTTTCTTTATCGGCCGGTTAGGGAAAGAACGGCCGGGGAGGTCTTGGAGCTAATCCAAAAAAACCTCGACTTCACCGGCCAGGACGAAGCGGCCTTTTTGTCGCTTTCGGCCGGGGACCATAGCCAAATAGAGGAAATGGTCAAGGGTTTCATGGACGCCCACGCCCAAAGTTCGGTGGCCTTGTCCCTACCCTCCTTACGGGTCAAAAGCCTCTCGGATAACCTGGCCCGCCAAATCAAAAGGGTCAGGAAAACCGGCTTTACCATGGCCCCTGAGGCCGGGACGGCCAGGCTCCGGGCGGTTATCAATAAAGACTTGACCGAGGAAGACATCTTTCAGGCCGCCGAGATCGCCTTTGGCCTGGGCTGGAAAACCCTAAAACTCTACTTCATGGTTGGCCTGCCTACAGAAACCGAGGAAGATTTAAGGGCCATAGTGACCCTAAGCCAAAAGGTCAAGCGCTTGGCCAAGGCCAAGGTTAACCTGGGGCTGGCCCACTTCACCCCCAAGGCCCACACGCCCTTTCAGTGGATGCCCGGCTCCGACCTCGAGACCATCAAGGGCCGCCTACGGGTAGTGAGGGAAGCCTCCCGCCTGCCGGGCCTCACGGCCCGCTTTAACGATCCCGGGGTCAGCTTTGTCGAATCCCTCCTCTCCCGGGGAGACAGGCGGCTAGGCCGGCTTATCTTGGAAGTCTTTAAAAACGGGGCCCGCTTTGAGGCCTGGAACGATCGCTTTCAGCTAAGCCACTGGGAAGAAGCCATGATTCGCTTGAATCTTCCCCAAGAAGAGTTTGTTCGCCCCCGGGATTTGGACGAGACCCTCCCCTGGGATCACCTATTTTGCGGGGTTAACCGCGACTATCTTCTAAAGGAACTCGAAAAAGCCCACCAGGCCCAACCCACCTTCGATTGCCGCCAAACCGGTTGCCAGAACTGCGGGGCCTGCCACGACTCGGCCCACATAGACCTAGCCTCAAAAGCTGACGAGGCCAGCCGCGTCGGCTTTCGCGGCCAAGGAGAGGCGCCAGGCGAGGCGAAAGAATCGGCCGAAAACGCTGGGCCGAATGTCGATCCGACCCTCGAGCCGGCCAGGGGGCCGGAAACCCCGGCCGCCGGGGCTGGGTTTAGGGCGATTAAGGGCAAAGGCAGAGCCTTTCCGGGCGCGCCGCCGCCCTTGGAATTTCGCTACCTGGCCCGGTTTACCAAGGACGGGGCCATGACCCTTTTGGGGCATCTGGAGATGGTCGAGGCCATTAAAAGGGCTTTTAAGCGCTCGGGATTGGAACTTTGCATGAGCCAGGGCTTCCATCCCCACCCCAAGGTTTCGTTTTTGACGGCCCTGCCTTTGGGGGTAACCAGCTTGGATGAGTGTTTGATCTTTAGTTTGAAAAAGTTTATCACGGTCGGGGAGTTTTGCGAACGCTTGGATTTGCCTAAGGGTTTGTCGCTCCAAAGCGTGAAACCCTTGCCGCCCCAGGACCCCAAGCCCCGGGCCTTGGCCACCCGCTGGTTAATCGTTGGCGATGACCCGGTTTTTAGGGAGGCTCCACTTTTTTCGGGGGCCCGTTTAAGCTATACTGATCCTAAGAGAGGTCCTCGCGATTTCTCCTTAGCCGATTATATTTTGGAAGCCTCAAACGCCGATCCCTTTCGCGCCTTACTGACCATAAAGATTGGCCTGGAAGGCACCCCCAAACCCATAGAAACCGCCAAAGTCGTCTGGTCTTTGGAAAGCGGTTTCACGGCCCGTCTCATTAAGCTCTCAACCATTTTGGATACCGACCCCCCCGTAAAGTCGGCCTAAGGCCGCCTTGACGGGAACCAAAGGCTTTTCAAACGATGGCCCCCCGGGAATTTCCCGGTTTCTGACGGTTTTTTGTGGGCCGTCTGGGTTTTTAAGAAATTATAATTTAAACTCAAAAGAAGAAAAACTCATCACTCGTGCCTTAAAACCTTGACGTGAGGCCAAAAAGTTGCCTTTTTCTTAACCTTAAACTTTCTCACTAGGCTGGGATAACCAAGCTTTAATAACCAAACTGGGATAACCAAGCATGGATAACCAAACTTTGATAACCAAGCTGTGATAACCAAGCTGGGATAACCAAAAATGGCCTCGGAACTCCTAATAAACTACCGACCCTACGAGACCAGGATCGCCCTCATGGAAAACGGCCTACTGGTCGAGTTTCAGCTGGAGCGGGGGGCCAAGGGCGCCGGGTTATTGGGAAACATCTATCTGGGCTCGGTCATTAGGGTTTTGCCGGGGCTCCAGGCGGCCTTTGTGGATATCGGGCTAGACAAGGCGGCCTTTCTCTACGTTGACGATATCTTTGACAGCGAAAAGGAGTTTTCCCGGCTTCTGGGGACCCAAAGCGGCGACGACGACAACGGCTCAAACGACCCCAATGGGCACGAAGGGCACGACGTCAGGGCCGGGCATGACGTTAGAGCCGGACACGACGTAAGATCCGATCACGGTGACCTAGATGGCCGCGATAGGATCGACACCTATGGGGAAAGGGCCGAAAAACCCATCAGCCAACCCATAGAATCGCTCCTATCCGAGGGGCAAGACTTACTGGTCCAGGTCTCCAAGGAACCCATCGGCCAAAAAGGGGCCAGGGTGACCACGCATATTTCCATTCCCGGACGGCGGCTGGTTTTGATCTCCAAGGTCCATCACCTGGGCGTAAGCCGCCGCATTGAGGACGACGACGAAAGAAAGAGGCTAAGGGAGATCTTGGAAACCCTTCCGACCGAGCATGGTTTTATCGCGAGGACGGCCGCCGAGGGGGCCACCGATTATGAGATAAAGGCCGAGGGGACATTTTTAACCCAGCTTTGGAAAAAGATCCAAAGCGAAGCCGACGAAACCAAGGCCCCGGGCCTGGTCCATCAAGAACTCGACGCCACCTTAAAGGCCGTGCGGGATCTTTTTACCGACCGGGTTGACCGCTTGGTAATTGACGACCAATGCCAGTTTGATAAGATTAGAAAGTTCCTGTCGGCCTTTTCGCCCGAACAGACCCCGGACGTTTCCCTCTACGACGGTTCCATTCCCCTATTCGAAGCCCACAACGTGGAAACGGACCTGGCCCGGGCCCTAAACAAAAAAGTTTGGCTCAAAAGCGGCGGGTACGTGGTAATAGATTCCACCGAGGCCCTAACGGTCATAGATGTCAATACCGGCCGCTACGTTGGGCGCCATAACCTCGAAGAGACCATATTAAAAACCAACCTGGAGGCGGTTAGGGAAATCGCTTACCAGTTAAGGCTAAGAAACATAGGCGGGCTTATCGTCATCGATTTCATCGACATGGATAAGGAATTTAACCGCGAAAGGGTCAGCCAAGCCCTAAAGGAAGTTTTAAGGTACGACAAGGCCAAGACCAAGTTTTTGCCCATGAGCGAGCTTGGCTTAATCGAGATGACCAGGAAACGCACCCGGGACAATATCGATCGCCTGATGCGGGGGCCTTGCTTTTACTGCCAGGGCCAGGGCTTTTTGCTCTCCCCGGTCTCGGTCTGCCATCAAGCCTTTAGGGACCTGGAAGTGGCCGCCCAGGACTACCCGGGCCAGGCCCTCACCCTCACGGTCCACTCCTCGATTAAGGCCCTGATCCTTGACGAGGGATCGGCCCTGGAAGACTTGGAAAGACGCCTGGGCCGCCCCATTACCATCAAAAGCGACGAGAACATGCACATCGAAGCCTACGCCATTGAACCCGCGGGACCCATTACCGTCACTTTGAAATAATCAAACGGCGAAAACTTTGGTGGTATAATGTCCCCAATTGACTGTCCGTTCCTTAAAAAGATCCCAAGCCAAGCCAAGCCAAGCCAAGGCCTGGCCCTGGCCTTGGCCTTTTATGAAACCAAACCCTGGGCTTATTTTGCCCATTTATATATATATTTAACACCCCCGAAGGTGTTTAACATTCACAAAAAATCAACCATATACGTTATATAATGGTTCAAAGATCACTTTAAAGACAGCTTAAAGATAACTCTTAAGACTAAAAGTTACGCTTCAAAGTAAAGTTTGGACCCAATCCCCCCTCTTTCATAGGAGGACAGTTGGGGTATTCCCATGAGCGCCATAAGTTTTGACATGATAAAGCTTAGACTTCAAAAGTCCATCTTTCTCCATAACCCGGCTTACCGCCAGCCGGCCCGGGGCGAGGTTATCGCCTTGGGTTTAAGTTTGCGCAACGCGGCCGATTTCATCAATAACGGCACCGTGGCCAATTTCCTCCAGTGCTTTAAAACCCAAACGGGACCCGACGCCCCTTTCTCCCTTGAAGTGGAATTCGCCGCCGTCTTCGCCCTCTCCGGACCAATAAACCCGGCCGATCAAGACGCCTACGTCCATAAGCTTTTCGCCCAAATGGTTTTTCCCTACACCAGGGAATTCGTGGCCGAGACCACCAGGCGCGGGGGCTACCCGCCCTTGATCTTAAATTTAGGCCTCTTCCAGGACTCGCGTTCCGAGGGTTCCACCTCGGAAGGCGAGCCTCTAGTCGGCTCAAAGTGGCCTCACTAAACTTTTTTCTCTACCGGACCCTGGGCGCCCTGGCCTTGGGTCCGGCCTTGGCCGTGCCCATCTTTAAGGGCCGTTTTGGGACCCGCTGGAACGATCGCCTAGGCTACACCCTAACGGGGGGCGGGGCCCCCCTGTGGGTCCACGCCGCCTCGGTAGGCGAGGCCCAAAGCGCCCTTTTGGTTTTTGACGCCCTAAGGGACCAGGGCTTTAAGGGCCCGGTACTCCTTACCGCCGGGACCCCGGCGGGCCTAAATACCCTGGAGACCAAAACCAAACAAAGCCGGGCCCAAAACTGCCAAATCGCCGCCCCACCCCTGGATTTTTTGGGCGCCCCGGGTAGGTTCCTTGACCGCGTCGCCCCCAAGGCCCTAATCGTCATCGAAACCGAGCTCTGGCCCGAGCTATTTTACCAGTGCCAGGCCCGCTCGATCCCGGTACTGTTACTCTCGGCCCGGCTAAGCCAGCGCTCCCACGATCGCCTGGCCCGCTTTAAATCTTTCATCGGCCAAACCCTGGCCATCCCCTCCCTGGTCGCCACCATAAGCCAAAAGGACTTTGACTTATTGACCGACCTGGGCCTGGACCCCAAAAAAGCCTCGGTCATCGGTTCGCCCAAATTCGACGCCCTAATCGCCAAGGCCCAAAACGCCTTGGCGCTATCGGGCCCAAACCCGCCAGACCTTGGCCCAGAGGTTTTCGCCCAATCCCAAAAGCCCTTGATCCTGGCCGGTTCCACCCATCCGGGCGAGGAAGAACTTATCCTAAGCGCCCTTACGACGCTCCCTAATTTAGGCGCCGCCTTGGCCCTGGCCCCCAGGCACCTAACCAGACTTTCCGAGGTCACGGCCATCACCCAATCCTTTGGCCTAAAGCCGGTCTTTCTGTCCGAAACCAACGTCCTTAGGCCCGGCCCGGGGGAAGTTACCCTGGTCGATAAGATGGGCCTCCTAGCCGATCTTTACCGAGAGTGCGATCTGGCCATCATTGGGGGGAGTTTTTTTGAGGGGGCCGGCCATAACCCCTTGGAACCCGCGGCCGTGGGAAAGCCCCTTATTTTTGGCCCAAACATGTCCAGCTTTAAGCGGGAGGCCGAGGAACTCGTTACCTTGGGGGTGGCCACGAGTTCGCCCAAGGCTTTTTTAAACCAGGCCATCTCGGACTTACTGGCCGACCCCAACCGGGCCCGGGCCCTGGGCCGCAAGGGGCAAAAGTACCTAGCCGGCCAAAAGATCGTCGCCCCGGTTTTGGCCAAGCTGGCCCTGGATTTTTTGGCCAAGCCTAAAGGACTTGGCCAAGTCCAAAAATAACTCCCAGTTCATTTAGCCATGAAATTTCCAACCCTCGGCTCGCTTTTGGCCATCTTAGTTGCCCTGCTTTGGCCTCCAACGCTTTTGGCCTACATGACTTCCGAGTTTCTGGGCGGTTTTCCGGGTTTGTGCGAAGACGATCAATGCTACGATGACGGCGCCCCCATCAGCCGGCCCCCGCCCGATTTGACCAGGCATATTTTGCAACACCAGTTAACCTCGCCCACCTGCCCCACGGATCTGATCTGGATCTCCTTGGAGTATCCCGGCAATACCGGAAACCCGGCCCTGGACGCCAACATCGCCAAGGCCATGGAAAGGACTTTTAACGGGCATAAAAACACGGCCGATAGCCTAACCTGTAACGATTTTGAGGGCTGCCTCGGGCACTGCTTACCGGTGGGCTTTGAAACCAAACAATACGTCCATCAGTCGGCCCCGGATTACCTTTCGATTTTTCGGGTCGATCGTTTTTTGGGCAATTTTCGCCAAAACCGGCATATCCGCGGAACGGTCGCTTATAGATTTGAAAACTACTCCCTCATCTCGGGGGAAAAACTCCGGCTTAAGGACATCTTCGTAAACCCCAACGCGGCCGTCCCAAAATTTTGGGCCAAGGTCAGTGAGCTTATTTCCAAGGACCCCAACTGCTCCCTAAGAAACATGCGCCTAAACGGCCGGGCCATCTCCTCGCGCCACCTTGAGCCCAGCGATTTGATCCTAACCCGGGGCGGGGCCACCGTCGCCCTGACGGCCCAGGCCTCCGGCCCCTGCCGTTCCCAGGCCCTGGACCTAAACGTCAACGAGATGGTCGAAATCGGCGCCTACCCGGCCCTTTGGGAGGGCCGATAGGCGCCCCAATAATAAGAGCCCTAAACCTGGGCCATCAACCACCCAACCCAACCAAGCCAAAGGCCCATGCCCAAGATCATTACCGGCCTTTTTAAAGGCCTTAACCTAAACGCCCCCAAGGATCTGGAGATCCGGCCCACGGCCGCTCCCGTCCGCGAGGCCATCTTTTCCATCCTGGACGATATCCCCTTGGGCGCCGCGGTATTGGATCTCTACGCCGGAACCGGGGCCATGGGCCTGGAGGCCCTCTCCCGAGGGGCCGAGAAGGTCCTTTTTTGCGACAAGTCGCCCCAGGCCATAACCACCATCGTCGGTAACCTAAAAAAAATCCCCGCCCGCTTACTGCCCAAAACCGAGGTCATGCGGGCCACCTTCCCCAAAGACTTTTCCCGCCTCTCCAAACAGGGGCCCTTTTCCCTAATCCTCCTTGACCCCCCTTACGCCGATAACGTCTTTAACGTCATCTCCTTTCTTAACTTCGCCGCCCAAACCAACCTAGCCAGCCCCCAAGCCACGGCCGTCTGGGAACAGTCCCCCAAAAGCCTTAGCCACTGGGCCCCCCAAGACCTGCCCCGCTGGGAGCTCGCTCTCACCCGCCGCTGGGGCAAAAAAGCCGCCGCCATCCTTAAACTCCCCGCCTAAAAAAAACCCCCTCCGAAAATCTCCAAAGGGGGTCTCCAAACTTTCGATTGCCCGCCCCGGCCAAACCCCGGGGCCCAAAAGCCTACCAAAGGACTTTTAGTCAAGAAGATTAAGCTTACCCAATAGCGGGAAGGCGACAAACTCGCCCCTTAGACAGGCGAATATCTGCCTTAAAACCAGCGCCATTACGCCCGACTCGACCATTACCCAAATAACGCTTACCGTGACGACGGTGTCATAATCCTCCACGATGCCCACGTACAAGGCCAAGTAAAACAGCCAAATCACGAAATGCGCTAGCAATAACAAGACCCCCTGGTTGGCGTGACGACGGGCGAACTGGGAATCCACGCAAGCGAATATGGGAATCAAAACCAATAGCGGCAAATACGACAACGCCGCGATCACCTTATCGCGCCTAACTTCCTCGGGACTGAACTCCCCCTCCACCACCATTGGCACTCCCCCCATTGGCGGGGGATACTGGCCAGGCTGCTGGCCTTGTCCGCCCGGCCCCGAAGCGGGGCCGGCCGGCGGCGGATACTGACCGCCTGGCCCCACGGCGGGGCCTCCCGGCGGCGGGTACTGGGCTCCCGGCCCCACAGCGGACCCTCCCGGCGGCGGCGACTGACCTGGATACGGGCCCTGGGCGCCCGGCCCCACAACGGGGCCGCCTTGGCCTTGATACTGGCCCTGATTGGGAGCCTGGTTGGGATTTCGATTGGGGTCGAAGGGATAATTTTCCGTCATGATCGAGCCTCCCCTTCTACGGTTCCAAGTATTTTCTAAATAACGGTATCGGAAAGATTTTTCCGGATAGGCAACAAATCATGCAGACAAGGGAAAGAAGCCCGAAAACGCCGCCGGCCACGCTTAAAACGATAAGCCATGTTTTGTAAACCGGAGTTAGACACAATAGAAAAATCGGATAACCGACCACGAAATTCGCCACCATGAGTAAAATACCGTTATTTACGTGGGTTTGGGCGAATTTTGACTGGGGCCGACACAAAAACGGTATCAAGAAAAAGATCCCGCAATAGGCCAAAATCGAAATCCACTTGTTACCTTTAACGTCGGCCGGGTCAAAGCAATACGTTACCTTTGGCTTTTGAACGTAAGGCTGCCCTTGAAACGGTGGGTAACCCTGACCCGGCTGGCCCGGCGCGTAAGGCGGGCCTTGAAGTGGCTGGCCAAGTGGTTGAAGCCCTTGCGGCGGCTGACCCAATGGTTGCGAACCTTGAAGGGGACCAGAGCCCGGCGGCGGCCCTAAAGGCGCCACCAACGGTGAGCCTAGCGGTGAGCCTAGCGGGGGCGGACCCAAAGTAGAACTTTGGGGCGGCGTTCCTTGAATCGGTTGGCCAAGTGGTTGAAGCCCTTGCGGCGGCATACCCAAGGGCGGCGGGCCTAAAGGCGGCAAACCTTGAGCCGGACCGGAGCCCGGCGGCGGGCCTAAAGGCGCCCCCAACGGTGAGCCTAGCGGGGGCTTTCCTTGAAGGGGCTGACCAAGGGGCGGAGGGGTTTGAATCGGTTGGCCTAAGGGAGGCGGGTTTTGTCGCGGCTGACCCAAAGGCGAACCTAGCGTTGGCGGCGCTTGAAGGGGCTGGCCAAGGGGTGGTTTTAGGGTTATGGAATCGGGCGATCCCTCAGGTCGAGGTTTTCCAAGGACAATTAAATCTGGGATATCATCGGGTTCCGGTTTTTTCAGGACTATCGAGTCCGGCGAGGCCTCGGGTTCCGGTTTTTTCAGGATTATCGAATCCGGCGAGGCCTCGGGTGCCGGTTTTTTAAGGACTATCGAATCCGGCGAGCCCTCGGGTTCCGGTTTTTTAAGGATTATCGAATCCGGCGAGCCCTCGGGTTCCGGTTTTTTAAGGAGTATCGAATCGGGGGAGGCCTCGGGTGCTGGTTTTTTAAGGATTATCGAGTCCGGCGAGCCATCGGGTGCCGGTTTTTTAAGGATAATCGAGTCCGGTGAGCCCTCGGGTTCCGGTTTTGTAATGACGATCGAGTCCGTAGAGCCCCCGCGATCCGGGTGGTTATGGACTATCGAGTCCTGTGATCCATCGGGT
>JAITLH010000039.1 GCA_031277995.1 Deltaproteobacteria bacterium | reverse complement strand
TACCCAAAGAGAAACCTTTAAACAAAAATCACCCCCCATGGGGTAAAAAACCTCTCCCATTAACCCCCGCGATTATTCCCTACCCAAAGAGAAACCTTTAAACAAAAATCACCCCCCATGGGGTAAAAAACCTCACCCATTTACCCCATCATCTTTAAAAGACGCCCCCTTTTCGGGGGTTTTTTTTGGCTTATATTTTGGGATTTTTCCAGCTCCGGCGGGCCGGGCCGGTTTTTTGGGCTGGGTTCGCCTGGCTGGCTGGGCCAGCCAAGCGAGCTTGGCTAGCCCCATAGGCGTGGATAAAGATGGCCCCGGCGTTTGAGACGTTTAGGCTACCTATTAAGGGGGAGGGTAAGTTTATGTGGACCAGGTGATCGGCCTGGGCCAATAGGGAGCGGCTAAGGCCATGCCCCTCGGAACCCAAAACCAGAACCGTTCGAGACGGGAAGTCAAAGCCCAGGACATCTTGGCCTAACCCGGCCTCGGCGGCCACGACCCAAAAGCCCTGGCTCTTCATCTCCAAAACGGCCCGGGCGGGATTTACGACCTTGATTAGGGGCAAAACCTCGCTGGCCCCGGCCGAGGCCATTTTGGCGTATGGGTTTAAGGGGGCGCTACGATCTTTGGGATAGACCACGCCCAGGGCCCCAAAGGCCGCGGCCGAACGGATTAGGGCCCCAAAGTTATGGGGATCTTCGAGGTGGTCAAGGAAAACGATTAGGCCGGGCGCGCCCATGGGGCAAGTCTTTAAAAACTCGCCCAAACTGGGCTCGGCCTTGGTTTTGGCCAAAAGGACCAGGCCTTGATGGCGCTCGCCAAAACCATCGAGCCTGTCCCTTTTCGCGAAATTAAGCTCCAAATCGAGTTGGGCGGCCAAACCCAGTATCTCGATAAGCTCCTTAGACTCGCGCCTTGACTCCGAAACGTAGAGTTTAAGGGCGTCCTGGGGCCTGGCCATGAGGGCGGCCCTGACGGGATTGAAGCCCAAAATAAGGTCCGGGTTGGAACCGTCCTTTTCGCGGCTTGACTTGAAGGCTCGCTCCACCGCGGGCCTTTTGGGGGCTTGTTTATGGGCTTCCTGTGAGTTTTTTGGATTGGGTTTTGGGAAGTTTTTTGGGCTGGGTTTTTGGGCGCTCTTTTGGCGATCGCTTCCGGCGGGCCTTTTGGGAAATGGGCGTTTTTTTGGGGCGGTCATGGTTTGATCCCAATGGGGCTTACAAAGCCCAAACGTCTTAAACCTTAATCGTCGTCGCCAAGGTCGTCGCCAAGGTCGTCGCCTTGGTCGTCGCCTTGGTCGTCGTCAAGGTCGTCTTCATCGTCTTCCCTGTCCTCGTCTTCGTCGTCGGCGGCGAAATAATCGTCTTCGTCGTCGGGGTCATCGGCCTTAAGGAAGGCGATGTCTTTGGGTTTTAGCTCATAGTCGGGATCTTTGAGCGGCCGGGTATCCCCGTAGGGGACGGATCGCGGCTTGGCCGCGACTTGGGGATCGGGGTCGAGATCGTCTTCGGGTTTGGGGTTGGGGGCGATGACGCCGATATGTTTGACCACGGGAGCCCTGGGGGTGGGTTTTTTGGATAAGATGGCCCCCTGGGGATGGTTGGGGCCAAATATGTCGGGCCCTTGGCCGGGTTCGATTAGTTCGTCGGTGATGGGGTTTCCCAGCCGCTCGTAAAAAGCCACGACGGCCTCCCGAAAACGGATGGCCAGGGTTTTGGACTCAACGGCGCTTAGGAGTATATGATTCGATGAGGTAACGATCATGGATCGGGCCGCCCGCCCGGCCGTGACGTCTATTAAGTGGCCTGACTTTTTGGCTTCGTCTTTGAGTTTCCTGGCCGGGACCGAGGTGGGGCTGATAATGGCCACGATCCTCTCGGCGCTAACGAGGTTATTAAAGCCGATGTTTATCAGAAGACCGATCATTTGAACCCGTGGGCTAAGAAAAAAAAATAACCCCCGATCGGGGGGATCGCGAGCCTCCCCCGGCGCCAACGCTAGCGCGGGGGAGAGGGGTTTTGGGGGTAAGACATTGGGTAAGATTACTCAATGTTCATGCATTGTTCGCGGATTTTTTCCAACTCGGATTTGACGTTTACCACCAAGTCGATGATGTTTTTGGATTGGGACTTGGAGCCGATGGTGTTTATCTCCCGGCCGATTTCTTGGAGCAAAAACTCGAGCCTGCGGCCGACCGGTTCGTCGCTATTATCCAGAAGGGATTTTAGGCCCAGGATATGGCTCCCAAAGCGGGTTATCTCCTCGGTAATGTCCATTTTCTCGGCCATGATCACGGCCTCTTGATAGAGGCGGTTAGGGTCGAGGATGGTCTCGGCCAATTCTTCCATGCGGGCTTGGTAGCGTTTGGTGGCGGCCAAGGGCACGGTTTCGGCCAGCTTGGCCAGTTCGTCAAGCCAAACCGAGATATTGGCCAGCCTATCCAAAAGATCCTTGGTAAGGCGCCGCCCCTCGGTTTCGCGCATTTTTAGGAGCTGCCCTATGGCTTTTTCGTTTAGGTCCAATACGCCTTCCAAAAACGCTTCGTTATCGGCCTCGACCAGCTCGGAAGTTTTATCGACGGTGATGACGTTGTGTTTTAGTATATGCTCAAGGGTAATGGGTTCGTCAATCCCCAGTTCGTCTTTGACGGTCACCAGATGGGCGTGCACGGCCTTGGCCAGCTCCAGGTTTAGGTTCAGGGTGGAACTGGTTTGGGGGCCTTCCTCGACGGTGATCCACAGTTCTATCCGGCCCCGATGGACTTGGGAGTTTATCTGTTTTTTGAGCGATTCCTCAAGTTGGCAAAGAATATGGGGTGACCTAAAAACGAATTCCTTAAAACGGTTATTGAGGGTTTTTATTTCTATGCGGCAGTGATAACCGCACACGTCACCGGTGGCGGAACCAAAACCTGTCATACTCATAATCATAAGCTACCCTATATCATTTTCAATCGCTTGGCGGATTGTTAAAGAGCGTATTTCGCGGCCGGAGGGTGAAAAAGAGAAACTAAAAAAACCGATAAAAACAAGAACGCGAAATTTAAACACCCAAAAAGGTGAAAGTCGTTAATTATATCTTAAAAAGAAAACGTAAAAAAAGTTCGGGACGGTATTTTCTTGCCCCATTGGGACAAAAAAATTAAATTTTTAATCAATTAAGTAAAGGCTTTGGCGATGGCGAAAACTTGGGCCAATCCTTGGCCGCTTTAATTTAACGATGAGTTTTTCTTGGCTTCCAATTCCAGGAAAGTTTTCTGGTACCTTTGGCGCATGTCCATCAAAATGGCCTTTATTTCCGGCCTTTGGTAATCGCGATACGTCCAGGGCTGGGCCTCAAAGGCGCCCCGGTGAAAGTGGAGGGTTAGTTCGCCCCAAACGCCCTTACCAAGGTAAAGGCGATGGCCGGAAAACTTCCCGGTCGAAAGGACCAAACCGCCCGAGAAGATATAGCCGGGATCGAGATTGACCGTTCGGCCGTTGGCCCGGGAGGTGGCCCGCTCGATATCCACGGCCAGTTGTTTTAGGTAGACCAAATGCTCCGGGAAAAGGAGATTGGCAAAGGACAGATAACGCTTTACCAGGTTTGGCCCCATTTCTTTTTCATAGTAATCGGTATCGACCATGGGGTAGTCCGGGCTTTGGATGTCCACGGGACCCAGGTAACCTTCCAGGTATTCCCTCCCCATTCTCTCGACGCACTCATCCATTAGTTTGGGGTCGGAGCCAAAGGCGGCTAAGAATATTTTTACTAAAGGCGGTTCCTTGATCCTACTCATGACGGTCACCAAAACCCAATTCTCGTTTAAAAGGCCAGTAATTATATAAGTTATGGATAACGTAACTTTAAATTAAGCTTAAGATTGATTTTTTCCCAGGGGTTTTTTAATGGTTTAAGGCGAATGCGACTAATCGCCTTAAAAAATACAGCTTTTCGTGCCTTAAATCAAGTGGCCAAGCCAAAGGCCGCGTGGGTTAAGGCCAAAGCCAAGCGGGGCCGGAGGATGGCCGGCCCCCTTTCCGGCTTTGGCCTAACCGAGTTGGACTTACTGGGTTGGCCTTACTGGGTTGTCCTTACTGGGTTGGGCTTGGCTCGGGGCTGGCCAGGCCCAGGTAGTCAAACTTCCAAAAGTCTTCCAGCTCGTCGGGGAGATCGGGGGCCGGGGTAACCGAGGCCAGTTTTAAAAGGACGTCGGTTCCGGGTTTGGCCTCGGGCGGGACGTTATTTAACTCGACTTCCACCATGTAATCGGTGACGCAGATCCGGGCCCGGCGGCCGCGGCGATCGTAGACCAGGCCCAGGAAGGTTTCCCCGACCTTGCTTTTTAGGTACCAGGCCAGCCAATAGCGTTGGCGCTGGTTTTGGATTCTCCTGATGGATCTTATGGTCATTTCCGAGGGGGCGGACAGGTTAATCATTTCCTGGTAATCGTAGGGAGGTTCGGTTTGGGAGGCGTAAGCCCTTAGCTGCCTACCCACCACCAAATCCAAATACCGCCGCATGGGGGAAGTGAAGGTGGCGTAGGGCATAAGGCCCAGGCCATGGTGAATCGAAGGCTCCAAGGTTACCCCGCCCCGGCCGGTCTGCCTACGCATGGCCAAGGCCACGGCCAGCTTGAGGCGATCGTTTAGTTCCCTTGGGGGATTCCAAGAAATGGGGCGGCTGGGCTGCTGGTAGCGATAGGGGCAGGCGATCGAGGCTTCCATGAGGGTTTTGGCGGCCAGGTGATTGGCCAAGACCATGAGCTCGGAGACCATGACGTTGGCCCGGTCGCTGTCATCGGTCAGTTCCACCTCACTAAGACCTTCTTTGTTTAAAGTGACGTTTAGGTGGGGTAAGCCCAGGTTCTGGCCGTCGTTATCCAAGCGGGATTTTAAAAATTTTAGGGCCAGGGCCTCCAAGGGCAGGAGCATAGCGCCCTCGCCCCGATCGAGCATTTTGGTGGCCTCCTGAAAGGAAACCTGGAGATCGACCTTAACCAAGGTGGGCCTAAACTCCCTAGTAACGACGCGGCCCTCGGGATCGATTACGGCCAAAAGCGAAAAGGCCGGCCGAACCTGGCCCACTTTAAGGGAGGCCCAGTTTTCTATTAAAACCTCCGGCAGCATGGCTTGACGGCCCTCGGGCAGATAGATGGAGCTGGTTTGGTTTAAGGCCCATTGGTCAACCAGGGAATTTTTGGGGACGAGGGCGGCCACGTCCGCGATATGCAAGCCCAGCCTGACTTTCCCGTCAGCCAAGGGTTCCAAGGACAAGGCGTCGTCGTATTCCGTCGCCCCCGGGGCGTCCACGGTGGCCGTGGGAACGGCGGTCAAATCCAGCCGGTTGGCCTCATCGAGCTTAAAATTTTTGGCCAATCGATCGGCCTCATCCAAGACCTCCAGGTCAAAATCCCTTTTTAAATTTAGGCGGATAAGGGAGAGGTTTTCGTGGCGATGGAGGCGGCCCACGTTAACCAGGGCCTTAAAGGCCCCGGCCGGGTTTTCCGGGTAATTGGCCATGGCCAAAAGTTCTTTGGCGTCCGGGGCGTTTTGCGATTCCGAGCCGGACAATACGTAGCTTAACAGCCATTTGCAGGCCTTCTCGGACCCCTCGGGCTCCGGGCATAAGCCCCCTTTCTCGGAATCCCTTATCCACTCGGCGCCCTGGGCCAAAAAATCGCGTTTTTCTTCCTGTTCGCGCTTGGCCCTTCTTAGCCTCTCGACCTCCCCTTGGTCGCGCCTTCGGGCTTTTTCGGGTAAAAACTCAAACAAAAGGCCGTCGGCCATGACCGATCGAAGCAAGGCCGAGATCTCGTCGGGGCCAACCTCCCGGGCAAAATTAAGCCCGGCCAAATCCTTGTAGGTAAATTCCGGCCCCTCGCCCTCCAAAACGTCCCAAAGGGTGGCCAAATCAACCTGGGCGGCCAGTTCTTCCCTAACCCTTTCGACCTCCAAAATCAGGGCCTTCCGGGCCCCCTTGTCGCCGGGATCTTCCGACTCGGAAGAAACCAAGATCCGGGCCGGGCTAAGCGTCAAACTCCGGCCCCCGGCCAACATGACCTCCATGCGACCCCGCGCCCCCTGGGCGTTTGTGACAAAGCCCACGGTGAAGCCGCCCCCTTCCAAAAACTCTACTATCAAATCGAAAACCTCCGGGGGACGAGGTTTGTAAAATTCAAGGCCACGATAAAAATGTTCATTTACCACTCAATGAAATAACCATAACCCGGGCCGGGTAAGGATAAAAAAACTAGGCTAAAACGCTTAACCGGGATTCGCGAAAAAACTGGCCAACGACCCGCGGGGCGGGAATTCCCCAAAAAAAACTGGCCAACGACCCTGGGGCCGGAATTCCCCAAAAAAAACTTAATCTCGTAGCGGGGCCGCAAATAAACGGCGCCGACTACGAGAGGGCCAGGGTGTCCATGAATTGGAGGCGGTAAAGGCGGTGATACTCACCCCCTTTGGTGAGTAAATCCTCATGGCGGCCTTCCTCGATGATTCGGCCTTCCTTCAAAACGACGATGCGGTTGGCCTTGGCGATGGTCGAAAGGCGGTGGGCGATAACCAGGGTGGTCCGGCCAATCATGAGATTTTCCAGGGCGGCCTGGACGTATTTTTCCGACTCGGTGTCCAGGGCCGAGGTGGCCTCGTCTAAGATCAAGATGGGCGCGTCCTTCAAAATGGCCCGGGCGATGGCCAATCTCTGACGCTGGCCCCCGGAAAGGCGCCCGCCGCGCTCCCCGATATCCTCGTCGTAGCCGTTGGGCAATTCGGCGATAAAGCCGTCGGCCAAGGCCGCCTTGGCCGCCCGGGCTATTTCCTCAAAGGAGGCCCCGGGTTTGCCGTAAGCGATGTTTTGCCTCACCGAGCCCTCAAAAAGGGTGACTTCCTGGCTGACCAAGGCGATTTGTTCCCGAAGGGCGCTTAAATCCAAGGTTTTTATGTCCAGTCCGTCAAGCAAGACCTCGCCCTTGGTGGGATCGTAAAACCTGGGCACCAAATTAACCAAGCTGGTTTTTCCGCCGCCGCTATGGCCAACCAGGGCCAGGACTTCACCGGGGCTTACGGACAAATTTATGTCGGTTAAGGCCTCGCGATCGGCGGCGTAGGAAAAACAAACGTTTTTGAAATCCAAGGCGCCCCTGACCCGGCCGGGTTTGAGCCCCACGGGCGGGCTTTGGACCGAGGGCACCTTATCGAGGGTATCAAAAATACGGGTGGCCGCGGACAAACCCTGCTGGACCTCGTTATGGAGCCTGGTTAAGCGCTTTAGGGGTTCGTAAAGTAAAAGCAGGGCCATCATGAAACTTATGAAGGTGCCGGGGGTGGATTGGCCGGCGATGACGGCTCGCCCGCCATACCAAATGACCGCGGCCACGCAAAGGCCGCCAAAGATCTCCATTATGGAACTAGATAGGCTCTTGACCGTGACCGCCCGCATGAGGTTATTGACGTTGCGGCGACATTCGGCCGAAAACCTGGCGATTTCGTAGTCGGTCATGTTGTAGCTTTGAACCACCCTGACCCCCTGAAAGGTTTCGGTCAAAACGATTATCAAAGATCCCATGATGACTTGGCTATCGGTAGCCAGGCTTCTTAGTTTTTTCCCAAAGCGGGAAACGGGATAGAAGGCCCCGGGAATAAGCAAAAGCCCCACCAGGGCCAGTCTCCAGTCGTTTAAAAACAAAACCAGGACCAGGCCCAAAACCTTGCACATGTCCATGACCAGGCTGGTCACCACCTGGGTTACGGAACTTTGGATTAAGGTTACGTCGTTAACCACGCGGGAAATAAGCTCCCCGGAAGGATGCTCATCGTAATAGTCCAAAGACTGCCTTTGTATATGTGAAAAGAGCCTTACGCGCAAATCGTTTACGATGGTGTAGCCGACTTTATTCATCAAAAAGGATTGCAAAAACGTAAAGGCCCCGGTGGCGGTGAAAACCCCCAAGGTCAGAAAGGTTAAAAATATAAGCCTTTCGCTGTCCTTGTGAAAAAAAACGTCATCCAATAAGGGTTTTATGAGATGGGCCATGCCGGCGGTCGAGGCCCCGGCCAGGGCCATGGAAACCATGGCCAAAACCAAGGTGGGCACGTGGGGACGGATTAAGGCCCACAACCTCATCGTGGGCGAGGGATCTAGCTTGGGGCCGATTTCGCCTTGCTCCCCTTGGTCAAAACCTTCCTCTCCGGGGGCCTTTTGGCCGGAGGCTTTAGCCTCCGGGCTAGCTTCCCCGGAAACGGCGTCCCCCGGGAGCCGGGCTAGGCTCTCGGACGGTTGGGCCTCAAACGAATCGTTTGATTTTTGACCAATGTCATCGTTTATTTTTAAGCTCATCTCAATATCGGCCACGCCTTAACCATGGGTTACCCAAAACGCCATGAAACGGAAAGTTTGGAAAACGAAAAAAACAATCCCCAGCGATCTTCGCGCCCGGTGGGGGTAAAAACCTTACCCCAAAGCCAAAAGGCCTAGGGCCCTTGGTATGGGGATGGGTTGGCCTTAAGCTCTTCCAAGATTACGGAAAGGACCCGGGCCGAGGCGCCGGGGCCGCCCAAAAGGGTTGAGGCCTCGGACAAATCCTTAACCATGTTTTGGCGCCTGGGGGAATCGCAAATCAAATCGGCCAGTTCCTTGGCCAAGTCCGCCCCGTTGGCGCGATCTTGCAACAATTCCGGGACGATTTCGCGGTTGACCAAAAGGTTGGCGATGGAAACGAAGGGCACGCCAACTAGGAGCTTGGCCAAATACCAGCTTAGGGCGCTTATTTTATAGGTTACCACCATGGGGGTGCCCAAAATCGCCCCCTCGACCGTGGAGGTGCCCGAGGCCAAAAGCGCGGCGTCGGCGGCTTTTAGGATCTCGTGGGAGCGCCCCTCGAAAACCTTAAGCTTGTCTTTGACCCTGGGGCTGGCCAAATCGGTTAAGCCCTTTAGGATATCCGCCGGGAGGGTATCCGGCCTGGGAATGACCGGGATTAGTTCGGGAAACTTATCCAATAGTAAGTTAACCGCGTCAAGCATGGGCCCGGCCAAACGGGCGGCCACTTTTTTTCGGCTTCCCGGCAAAACCGCCAATACCGGGGCCATTTTGTCCAGGCCCAGGTTCTCCCTGGCCGTTTCCTTACTTAAGGAAAGGGGCATTTCGTCAAAAAGGGGGTGCCCGACCAGATCGGCCGAAACGTTCCGGTCTTGGTAAAATTTGGCCTCGAAGGGAAAAAGGACGGCCCGGCGGCTGACCAGTTTTTTTAGCCATTTGATGCGGCCTTGGCGCCAAGCCCAGATCTGCGGGCAGATATAGTAAACGACCGGAACGGCGCTGCCGTAGGCGGCCTTGGCCAAGGCCTGGTTAAGATCCGGGCTATCGATTAAAACCAAGGCCCGGGGCCTTTCTTCCCTGACCATGTTGGCCAGGTCTCTTCTGATTTTTAGGATTCTGGAAAGGGACCCCAAAACCTCGGTAATACCCATGACCGCGGTTTCCCTGATATGAAACCTAAGATCGACGCCCGCCTCGGCCATGCGATCCCCGCCCAGG
>JAITLH010000036.1 GCA_031277995.1 Deltaproteobacteria bacterium | reverse complement strand
GCCCCCGGGGGTGGTTTTATTTGGTGAGGGATATGAATCGAGCTGACATAGTCGCGAATCTTAAAAAAATCGCGGGGCCGGAGAGGGTCATCGTTGAGGAACAAATCTTAAAGGACGCCAGCGTTGACCGTTTCCGCAAGTACGAAAACATCTGCGGCGTTTATACCCAGCCCATCCCGGCGGCCATCGTTTACGCGGAAAATAGCGACGAGGTAGCCGAGATCTTGAAGTGGGCCGCGAAAAACGCCGTAAACGTCGTCCCCAGGGCGGGGATCTCCGCGACCGAGGGCGGCTTGGAAACGATCGTTCCCGATTCCATCGTTCTCGATTGCTCGAGGATGAACCAAATCCTTTCCATCGACCCCATCAACATGCAGGCCACCTGCCAGGCCGGGGTGTCTTTGCAAGTTCTGGACGATAAGTGCCGGGCCCTGGGGCTTACCACCGGGCACTCGCCCCAGTCCAAACCCCTGGCCCTCATGGGCGGCTTGGTCGCGACCCGCAGCATCGGTCAGTTTTCCACCCTGTACGGCGGGATTGAGGACATGCTGGTGGGCTTGGAAGCGGTTTTTCCCAATGGCCAAATAACCAGGATAAAAAACGTCCCCAGGCGGGCGGCCGGGCCCGACATCCGCCACGTGGTTTTGGGAAACGAGGGCGGCCTTTGCTACGTTACCGAGGTGACCGTGAAGCTTTTCCCCTATTACCCGGAAAATAACGTCTTCATGGGTTACGTTTTAAACGACATGAAACTGGGTTTTGAGATTTTAAGGGAAGTGATGGTCAAGGGCTATAAGCCTTCCATCGCCCGCCTCTACGATCATGAAGACGGGGCTTACCATTTTTCGCACTTTGCCGGGGACAAGTGCGTTTTGATCTTTATGGCCGAGGGCCCCTCCCGCCTAGCTAAGGCCACGGCCGAGGGCATCCGGGAAATCGTCTCGGCCCACAAAGAATGCCAAGGGGTTGACCCCAAACATATCGAGCGCTGGTTTGCCCACCTTAACTGGGATCCCAAGGCCATCGCCGAGGAAAGGGTCGAAATCAAGGAAACCCAAAACATTGGCCACACCACCGAGATCTCGGCCAACTGGAGCGAGCTCTATCCCATCTACGAAGCGGTCATAAAAAGGGTCAGGGCCGAGGTGCCGGACTTAACCCTCCTGGGCGGCCACTCCTCCCACGGCTACATAAACGGGGCCAACATCTACTTCGTTTACTACTACAACTTGGTCGACGTCAAGCCCGAGGAAGAGATAACCAAATACCACTTGGCCATCAAAAAAATCATCGTCGAGGAAACCCTCGCCCGGGGGGGCTCGATGTGCCATCACCACGGGGTCGGAAAACACCGCGTGGCCTGGATCAAAGACGAGTACGGCTCCTCTTTTTACATACTCAAAACCTTAAAGGAGGCCTTCGACCCCAATAAGATCATGAACATGGGCGACATCTGGCCCATCGAGTAAGATCCCAAAACTTCGTCTGGGCCCCTTACCAAATGGGCCAAACGGAATTAGCCATGCGCGTTTTGGTCGCCTTTAAAATCGTCCCCAACCTCGAGGATCTAACGGAAAGCGATTGGGAGATAGGCCCAAATCTTACCCCGGAACTAACCTACGCCCGGCCCATGGTTAACCCGGACGACGAAAGCGCCTTGGAGCTGGCCTTAAGGCTAAGGGACGCCCGGGGTAAAAACGAGAACGGGGCCTTCGAAACTTACCTTTCCGCCGTGACCCTAGGCGACACCCCGGCCGCCCGAAGGATCTCCCAAACGCTTATGGCCCTGGGCTTTTCCAAGGTGGGGCTCGTTGGGGTTAATGATAACGGGCCTTTCGCCCCCGATCTGGCGGCCCGGTATCTAAGTCCTTGGGCCGGGGGCGATTTTCACCTGATCCTAACGGGCCAGAGTTCCGCGGATGGGCAAAACGGCCTCACTTCCAAGTATTTGGCCCGGCTTTTGGGTTACGAACTTATTTCCGAGGTCGTGGGCCTCAAATCGCTTTCGGCCCAAAAAATCGAGGTCGAAAGCCTAACCGACGATGGCCTACTGCGCCAAACCCTAGCCGGGCCAACCATCCTTTCCGTCGGTAACGCCCCCTCGGCCTTTCTAAGGGTCCCCACCCTTAAAGATCGCCTCAAATACTCCAAAGCCCACCCGGAGCTCTTGCCCGGCCCGGGCCAGAGCTCCGGGGCAGACTTCCCCGGGTCAAACTTGCCCGGGCCAAATTTGCCCGGAAAAAGTTTCGCCGACTTGGTTAGCCTGAAAAGGGAAGCCAAAACGCGAAAAACGACCTTGGTAACCCAAGGGAGCGCCGAGGATAAGGCCGCCCTAATCCTCAAAGCCTTAAAAGATTGGGGACTTAAAAATGGCGACTAAAGGGGGTCGGTGTTTGGGGGGGGAGAAAAAAGTGAGCGAAGGGCTTTTGGCCAGCGTTGTTCTAAACGGCTTATCGCCTACCTTTGAGGCCCAGGCCCGGGCCGTGGGGGCGTTTTTAACCCAATGCGGGGAGATTTCGGTCCAGGCCTACGTCACCTTGGTCAGGGATTTTGGCGAGGGGGAAAAACTTGGCCGTTTTTTGGGGCCGGCCTCGGAGAGGGTTTGGCTAAAGGCCGATTATTTTCAGCCGGAATTGGTTTCGGCCCAGGTCGAAGCCTTTGGGTCCCAGGTTAACCTTTTCCCGCCGGGGCTTTTTGGGGCCGATCTTTGCGGGCGTTTAGCGGCCAGGCTAAACGGCTCGGCCGTTTTGAATCTTCTCGATATTGATTTTTCCGGAGCCCGGCCCTTGGCCAAAAAGGCCGCCTATTCCCAAAACCTCGTGGCCGCCTTGGCCTTAAACAATAAGCCTTACTGTTTGGCCCTTTCCAAAGACTGGTCTTCAAAACCCCATAAGTTTGGGGATAAAGTTGGGGCCGCCGGGAAAGACGTTTTCGCGACCCTGGCTATGGGCTCCTTTGATAAAAACCGCGAAAGGAGCGAGATTCCCCGGGAAACCAGTTTCGATCTAAGTAAGGCCCAGGCCCTGGTCGTTTCCGGCCACGGCTTGGGCGATAAGGCCGCCGTGGAAAGCGCCGCGGAATTGGCCCAAAAACTCTCGGCCGACTGGGGGGTCAGTAGGCCCGTGGCCATGAACGCCTGGGCGCCCTTAGAAAGGCTAATCGGCGTCTCCGGGGCCATGGCCGCCCCCAAATGGGCCCTGTGCCTGGGGGCCTCGGGCGCGGCCGCCCTTCTTTCCGGCCTAAGCCAGGCCCAAAAGATCATGGCCGTAAACCTTGACCCCGAGGCGCCCATCATGAGCCGCTCGGATTTGGCCATAGCGGGCGAGGCCAAGGAGATAATCTTGGCCTTGAAAAAATTACTCGACCAATAACGTCCGGGCTAGCTTTGGCCTTGAAAAAATTACCCGACCAATAACGTCCGGGCTAGCTTTGGGCTAAAAAAAAAGGGCCTTTCTCCAAAGGCCCTTTTTTTTACCGATTTAGGCTTGGTCAATCGTCGGGTTCGTCCTCGTCGTCCTCGTCATAGTCGTCGTAATCGTCATAGTCTTCGTCGTCTTCGTCCTCATCGAAATCCACGAAATCTTCGAACTCTTCGTTTAGGCGGTGGATGGAACAGCCGCTGTCGTCAAAAATCCTAACGCCGGTGCTTTCGGCTATGTCCATGAACGTTTCGGGCAGTTTGTCTTCTAAGGCCGTTTCGTCGGAGGCCGAGGAGCCGTCCAGGGCCAAGCGAAAACCTATGAGTGGGCTTCTTTCGTCGGGGCTTTTGACGCTCCTGGTGGTGACCCGGCAAAGCCAGGGGGTACTGCCCCAGGCCCCGCCGCGGATGACCTTACTGGACCCCTCCGGGGGGCCCTTGGGGTTAGTGGCCGTGGAGGAATCGTAATCGCCGTACCAATCCGAGACCCACTCCCAGACGTTACCCAGCATGTCGTAAAGGCCCCAGGGATTGGGGTCTTTGAGGCCCACGTTTTGGGTCCGGTTGCCGCTATTGTGGCCAAACCAGGCGAACTGGGGGAGTTCCTCGGGGGTGGGCCCAAAGTAGTAGGGCCAGGCGGTCCCGCCCCGGGCGGCGTATTCCCACTCGGCTTCGGTGGGTAGCCTATATAGGCGATCGGCGGTGGCGTTTAGGCGGGAGATGAATATCTGGACTTCTTTCCAGGTGACGTTTTCCACCGGCCGGGAATCGCCCTTAAACTGGCTGGGGTTATAGCCCATGCAAAACTCCCAGAGGTTTTGGGTGACCGGGTATTTGGCCAAACGGAAGGGGCGGCTAAGGATGACCCCGTGGATGGGTTTTTCGTATTCCTGGCCCAGCCCGTCGTCGTAATCGGTGCCCATGCTAAAAAGCCCCGAGGGGATGTCGCAAAACTCCAGGGAACTAAAGACGGAAAAATCCCGGGTCGGCTTTTTGGGGGTAACCAGGCTGATTTTCGGGGGCTTCCACTTTCCGCCCGGGTAATCGTCGATCCCTGGGCTTTTGGGTTTTTCGCCCGTCTTGGGCTTAACCGGTGGGGCCAAATTTAGGGTCACGCTCGATTTTCTCGATAGCCAGTTCCTGCGGGCGTCGGCGATGCGGCCCAAAAGCCACCTGGCCGCGTCAACCATCTGGCCGGAGGTGGCGGGAAAGTCCCAGCCGCACCTAGGGCACCGCAAGAGGCTGGAGTCAAGCGTATAAAAACAAACCGGACATTTTTTCTCTAGCACTTCCCCTCCTTAAGCCATGGCTGGCCCCGGCCAACTCGATTATGGAATTAACTTTGGGATTATACCACTTATTCGCCCCGGGCCAAATTGACGATTTGGCCCGGGGCCGATTTGGGTGGCCTTATTAAGCCTAGGCGCCTTTCATTCGTAGCCGGCCAATTCGCCGTTTTGGGCCCCGTTTTGGGCCTGGCCGGAATCGGCCAGTTTTCTGGCTATGTAGGAACAGGCCAGGAGCTGGATTTGGTGAAAAATCATCAAAGGCAAGATGATGACGCTGGCCAGGGCCGGGGTAAAGATTATGTTGGCCATGGGCACCCCGGCCACCAAGCTTTTCTTGGAGCCGCAAAAAAGAATGACTATTTTGTCGGCCCGGGGAAATTTTAGGAGCTTTCCGGCCGCGAAGGTCCCCAGTAAGGCCAAGGACAAAAGAACCGAGCACAAAACGATCAGGGCCAAAAACATCGGGACCGACAAGGTGCCCCAAAGCCCCGAGGTGGTGCCGTGGCTAAAGCTTACGTAGACGATGAAAAGGACCGACAGACGATCCGTGTAGCCCAAAAGGGTTTTCCGACGAGCGATCCAATTGGCCAGCCACGGCCTTAGGGCTTGCCCCACGGCGAAGGGCAAAACCAGCTGCAAAAATAAGTTCCAGACGGCCTGGGCCAGGGAAGTCTCCAAGCTGGCCTGGAGAACTAGGTTAACCAAGACCGGGGTGACGAAAACGCCAAGTAAGCTGGAAAAAGAAGCGGCGCAAACGGCGGCGGCCACGTTCCCGCCGGCGATCGAGGTAAAGGCTATCGAAGACTGGACCGTCGAAGGCAAAACGCAAACGAACAATAGGCCAACGTAGAGGCGCTCGTCGGTTAACCAAAGGGCCAGGGGCTTAACCAATAAGCCCAAAATGGGAAACATGATAAAAGTGGCTATCGTTATGACCAGATGGAGACGCCAGCTAGTCAGGCCCGCCCAGAGGTTGGCCGGGGTCAGCTTAAGCCCGTGCATGAAAAACAAAAAGGCCACCACCAGCGTGGTGGCTCCCTTAAATATATCATAAACTTGGCCTTGGGCCGGCAAAACCACGGCCAGGATAACGGTTAAAACCAAGGCGTTGGTAAAACCGTCGGAATGGTTTTTTAGAAACAAAAAGGCCCGTTTAATCATCAAACCCCTCCGGGATATAAAGGGCCGCGAAAAACCGCGACCCGTTTCTCCATTGTAGCCCCGGAGAGGGTCATCTGTCCAATGCCACTAGGGCCAAACCTAGGCCAAAAGTTTAAGCTTTAAACGGGCCCCCCGGCAAAAACCCCTCCGCCCAGCCGGGCGGTTTTTATTTTGGCCAGAGGCGCCCGAACCCATGGTTTACGCCCCACGGCAAAAAAACCACCGCCCTAGCCCGCCGCTTTACTTTGGTTAGACGCGCTCGAACTTATGGTTGACGGCCTTAAATATCTCCACCAGGACCGGGTCAAAATGGGTGCCGCTTTCGGAGATGATGATTTCGCTGGCCTTTTCATGGCTCATGGGTTTTTTGTAGGGGCGAAACGAAGTCAGGGCGTCGTAGACGTCGGTTATGGCCATGACCCGGCCCTTTAAGGGGATGCCCTCCCCCTTTAAGGCCAGGGGATAACCCTGGCCGTCCCAGCGCTCGTGATGGGTAAGGGCCATGACCCGGGCGTCGACTAGGTAACCGGCTTCGCTGGCGGGCAAGTTTTGGGCGATCTTGTCGATTATTTCGGCCCCGGCGTTGGCGTGGGTTTTCATGATCTCGAATTCCTCGGCGTTTAGGGGACCGGGCTTTTTTAAAATGGCGTCGGGGATGGTGATTTTGCCCACGTCGTGGAGCCTTGAGGACTGGAGTAGTAAGGTCACGTTCCAGGAATGGGCCTCGGTGGGGCAATCGGGACTGTCCAAAAGGGCGAAAACCAAGGTCTCCATCCATTTGAGGGTCCTGGCCACGTGATCGCCGGTCGTGGCGTCCCTGCTTTCAACCAAATCGACCACGGTATCAAGGACGCTGGCCTGGAGCCTTACCACCTTATTGGTTTCCTCAACCACCAGGCGCTTTAGGTTTTCGTTAAAAAGCCTTAGCTCCTGGCTCTTTCTCTCAAGGTCAAGCCTTTGGAAGACGATGGTGAGGTGGATGTCCACCCGCTGCTTTAATAGCGT
The DNA here is from genome assembly GCA_031277995.1 of Deltaproteobacteria bacterium. Classification (GTDB taxonomy): domain Bacteria; phylum Desulfobacterota; class Desulfarculia; order Adiutricales; family Adiutricaceae; genus JAIRNQ01. Next base: position 10,873 of record JAITLH010000036.1, on the reverse strand, counting down.
CGGCTCGATGGGTTTGTAAAGGTAATCCACCGCCCCCAATTTTAGGCCCTCGATCTCGGAACCCACGTCGGCGTTGGCCGTTAAAAATATGACCGGGACCTCCCTGGTGGACTCCCTGGCCTTAAGTTCTTTGATGGCTTCCAAACCGGACATCCCGGGCATGTTAATGTCCAAAACGATGACGTGGGGCTTTACCTCGTCTATTAACTCAAACATCCTCTGGGCCGAGGGCACGGTAAAAACGTCGCCCCGATCCGCCAAAGCGCTTTTGGCCAGCCTAAGGTTCGCGACCGAATCGTCGACCACCATGATTTTCGCCCCGTTTAGATTACCCGCCATTGTCAATCCCTCAAAATGACCAAGCCTCGCGGCTTATCGTAAAAAAAAGAACCCCGGGCCCGGTTTTTTCCCCTGGCTTAAATCCGCCCGATTAGGTCAAGAGCGGCCCCGTAATCGGCGATGAGGATCTGGTCGGAAGCGGCGGCCAAAAGCGTTTTGGTCTCAAGGTCGCACTTGGAGGACAGCTCTTCTATTAACCTATCGGCCAAGCCCACGTCCCTTTTCTCCAAGGCGCGCTTAAGTTGGCCCAACCTTTCGGCCGAGGGTTTTTCGCCCACTTGGCCCGGCCCGGCCAAAGGGGCGCCCTGGCTAAGGCCCTGGCCGGCACCTTGGCCGGCGGCCTCGCTTATTTGGCTAAATTTTAGGGCCGAATCGATTTTGGCCGCGACCAGGTCCAGCTCTTTTTTAAAAACCCCCAGCTCCCCGTCGGTAAAGGGTTCCATCCGGCCGTTTTTGGCCGCCTCCTCCAAGTTCGCGGCCATGCGGGATAACCTTTTGGCCCCAATGTTGGCCGAGGCGCTTTTGAGGGCGTGGACCCTTATCCCCAGATCGCCCAGCTCCTTAGGATCCATGGGCGCGGCCAATTCCCGGCCCAGTCCCGCCCCGATGGAGGCGGCGTCAAGCAAAAAGGCCCCCAAAAGTTCCCTAAACTTCGGGACCGATTCCCCGGATCGCCTTAGCCCATCGGCCGGTTCGAAACCTTCCAGGGTCAGTTTGGCCAAAAACTCGGCCTTGGCATTTTCCCCCGCCTCGCCCGAAAGGCCCAAATTACCTTGATCATCGTGGCCGGTGTCATCATGGCCGGTATCATCGCGGCCATGATCGTTTTCCCCATGGGTCCACATGACTTGGCCCACCAAATGGCCGGTCTCGACCGAGGGGTTGACCTTGTCCAAAACGGTCGCCGAACCGTCCAGGCCCGCCATTTCCGGGAGGCCCGGGAAGGCTTCTTCGGGCGGCATGCGGGCCTCTGGGGGAATCCACTTTTCCAGGAGGGCGGTCATCTCGTCGTTATCGATGGGTTTGGAGATGTAATCGTCAAAACCCTGTTCCAGTAAGGATTCCCGGGCCCCGGTGACGGCGTTGGCCGTAAGGGAGACGATGGGCACCCGCAAATAATGGCCGCTGATGGCCCGGATTAATTTCAAGGTCTCGACGCCGTCCAAGACCGGCATCATTTGGTCGATGAACAATAGGTCGAAAGCTTGGGCCTTGGCCAGTTCCACCGCCTCCTGGCCGGAAAGGGCCGTGGTTAACCGCATGCGGTAAGGCTCAAGTAAGCCCTTGGCCACGGTGAGGTTGGTCAAAACGTCGTCGACCAAAAGGACCTTGAAGTCCGGGGCCAAAAACGGGACCGTGGCGTTAACCCCCGAGGCGTCGGTCCTGGAAGGCAATTGGCCCAAGGGCCTGGGGTCCACGATGGCCTGGCGGCAGGTGGCCGTGAAGGTGGAGCCTTGCCCGAAAACGCTTTGGACGGTAATGTCGCCGTCCATCAAGCGGCAAAGGTTTAGGGCGATCGACAGACCCAGGCCCGTCCCCTCGACCTTTTGGTTGGCGCGGCCCTCCAAGCGGACGAAGTCGTCAAAAAGGTGCTCCAAATCTTCGTCCCTTATGCCCACGCCCGTGTCTTCCACGGTAAAAATAAGCTCGATGGAACTGGAGTCGAGTTTTTCAAAACTGGCCGAGAACTTGATATGGCCTTTATTGGTGTACTTTACGGCGTTGACCAGGAGGTTTAACAATACTTGCTTAACGCTTCTCTCATCGCCCAATAAAACCCCGGGGATATCCTGGGAGATGTCGGTTTTAAACTCCAAAAATGGCTTGTCCTTTAGCCTTACGGCTACCAAAGCCAGGACATCGCCCAATAATCGGCCCGTTTTGTAAGGGCTTTCGGTGAGCTCGATTTTTCCCGACTCCAGCTTGGAAAAATCCAAAATCTCGTTAACCAAATTTAGTAAGGACCCGCCGGCCCGGTTGATGTCTTCAAGATAGCTCGGGACGTTTGGGGCCAGGGGGTTTCGCCTAACTAGTTCGCTTAAACCGATGATGGCGTTTAGGGGGGTTCTTAATTCGTGGCTGATCCTAGCCAGGGAATTGGTTTTGAGGCGGTTGGCTTCCTCGGATCTGGCCCGGGCTTGGCTTAAGCGAATCAAAACGATCGAGAGCATGGTCGCCAAAAACAAGGCGATGCCAAAAAGGACCGGAAAGGTATCCCTGGCCTCCTGGTAATAGAAAGATTCCGGGGAAAGCATGCCCAATACCCAGCCGTTTTCCAGGCGGCTGAATATGGCCACGAAAAACTTCCCGTCAAAATAAATTCTCCTTATGAGCATGTCGGAACTGGTGGCCGGCAGTTCCGAGACCAAATTTTTGAAACTGTCGATTTCGTGTAAGTGCTTGCCCTCGGCCTCGTGATCCGAAAAGGCCACGATCTTAAGCTTACTGTCGGCCAATAAGGCGAAAACCTCGCCCCTACCGAGCTTTAGGCCCTCCACCCTGGCGATGACGGGATCGAGGTCAAATTCCATGCCCATGACGCCCCGAATGGTTCCCTTGCCGTCGGTGATGGGCTTACTTAAGGCCACCACGGATTTGCCGGTTTGCCGGTCATTGTAAGGGCCGCTGTGATAAAAGTGGCTGGGCCCCTCGCCCCCCTTGGCCCAATCGATGGCCCCGGCGTACCAATCGAGTTTTTCCATCTCACTTTCCGGGAGGCTCTTTATTCCCCCTACGTCTATGTAATTTCCGTCCAGATAGCAAAAAAGCTCTTGGTAGACTTGCCTTAAATTACTTTGGTAGGAAAAATCGTTGGAAAGCCTCCTGACCAAATCCAAGTACCCCAATTCCTTGACCCCCCTTTCCATGCCCATGGTCATGACCTGCGAAGAATGCAACAAAGCGTCCTCGCAAGCCTGGCTAAGCGAAAGTAGGCCCTGCCGATAAACCCGCATCTCGGTTTGGCTATAGAGATCGATTTGCCTTCTAACCACCCTACTCATGAAAAAGTAACTGGCCAAAGACATGATCAAAAAGGCCATGATGACCAAAATGATTAATTTATAGTCGTTTTTAATCGCGTTTCTAAAGCTCATCTCACACCCAACCGCGCCCAAAAGCCCGCCCCGCCAAAGGCCGCCCCGCCAAGGCCGGGTCCACCAAGACCGGCCGCCACAAGTTTAACCCCAATCCCAAAAAAGCCACGATAAAAACCAAACCGATCGCCCTTAAAACCAAAAAACCCCGCCCCTGCCCTTGACCGTAAATAAAGACCGCGACTTATGCCAAAACCGAGAAAAGTAAAAATATAAAAGGCCGGAACGGGAACCCAACAAAGATTATACTACTATTTTCGCCGTAACGCTTCTTTGTATTTTAAGGCAAAGTAGCGAGTTTTAAAAGCGCCAACAAAATAAACCAAAAATTACGCCTAAAACAACCAATATTTTCAATCTTAGGCCAAAAAAATACATTAAAGTTTCAATCAACTCACCATCAGTCAAAACAATTAACTTTTTAAAACCAAATTACCTCCCATTCCCCAAAAAATTCCCGCCACCACCGCCTTTTATTTATCCCCGCCCCCTTGACCAGGCCATCAAAACTTGCCCGCCTTCCCATCTTCGCCACCCTTGGGTCCTTAGAAATTAACAAAAAAAAATGCCACAACTATACCATGACAACTTCAAGTTCACTTTAAACCAATTTTTAATTACTTTAGTCAGTTATTTAAAACTACTTTAGGCTGATATTGAGCCAAGCCGTTTAGGGCCGGTTTTAGGCCCCTGGCCTTCAAACGGCCCCCAGATCGTCAAACGGCCGCCAGGGGGTCTGGGAGCGCCAGGGGACCGTTGACTGGGACCACCCTACCAACCCCCGCGGCAAAAACCCACGGCGGGGCCATTAGGCCCGTTTACGGTCAAGTTTCGGGAGGGGGTGAGGTTTTGGGATTTGATTAAAAAATTACCCACCCGGGTCAGGGCCGGTTTTAGGCCCCTGGCCTTCAAACGGCCGCCAGATCCTCAAACGGCACGCCAGGGGGTCTGGGAGCGCCAAGGGTCCCCTGACTGGACCAACACCCCCACCCCCCCAGCCGAAGGCCACGGCGGGGCCATTAGGCCCGTTTACGGTCAAGTTTCAGGAGGGGGTGAGGTTTTGGGGATTCGAGGGGGGGGCGGCCTAAGCCAGGGCCGTTAAGAATGGCCAGTTTTGGGGGCGGCCTTAGGTTGATTCCGGGGGCGATTTTTCGGCGCAGAGGCCGCAGTGGCCGTGGATTTCGATGCTGCCACTTTTTAGGGAGTAACCCAGGGAGTTAAGTTTGCCAAAGACCATGATGGAGAGATCGGGATCGTTAATCTCGGTGGTTTTTTGGCAAGCCGGGCAAACCAAGATTAGGGGGTGGTGTTCGAGGGCGCCTTCATAGTCTGAGCAGGCCACGAAGGCGTTTATGGCGTTGACCTTATGGACCAAGCCATGCTCGATTAAAAAGTCCAGGACGCGGTAAACGGTGGCCGGGGTCAGGCGGCGGCCCTGGAGGGCGGATCGTTCGATTAGTTCGTAAGCCTTGACCGGTTTTTCGGCCGTGAGTAAAAGCCCCATCAAAAGCCGCCGCAAATTGGTCAAATGGACGCCCCGGGCGGCGCATTGATCGGCCAAGCGATCCAGGTTTTTTTTGAGGGTCTCATCGTTTGGAGACATAAGGCTTTTCCCACGGGTTTGTCGGCTTTTGTAAGATCCTTAACCGGTTTCCTCGTCAAGGTTATAAAACTCCACCTTGTCCGCGGCCAGGGAGTAACCCGAATTGCCGATGTCGGTGGTGACTTTTTCGACGCTTATTTTACCATAGACCCAGACCACCTCCATGACCCCCAGGCCCTCAATGGGCTTTTTTAGCCTGACCAGGATGATTTGGTTGGGCGGCGGTGGCGGCACGTGGATGCAGGCGCCAAAAAACGGCACCAGGAAAAATTCGTCGACTTTTTCTTGCTCGAAATCCAAGGGTACCACGAAACCCGGTATTTTCAAACGCTTGGAATTGACCTCGGGGTTGGTAGGGGAATCGTTCCAGCGGCGCAAAAACTCGTCAATGATTAGATCTATCCTGGGATCGTCGTCTTCCATGTCGTTTATCTTTAAATCGTCAAAAATGGCCACCGGATCCCAGCCCGCGGGCATGAGTTCTTCCCAAATGAGCCAGCCGTTTTCCAAATAGCCCCCGGCCCCGACCACGGGCTTGGTCATGATGGGTTCCTCGTTTTCGGGCGAGGGAGGGGTTGGGAGGTTCTGGTTTTGGCCGGAACTTTGGTGAACGTTGTCCTGGTCGTTTAGCATCCTGGCCTTGGTCCCATCCTTGGCCAAAAGGGCCTCGGGGGTAAAAAGCCGGCTTTTGACGCCCAGGGATTCATTGGGGACGATGGGCGCCGGCTGGAAGACCAAAGGGAGGGCCAGTAACAGTATTATCGTTATGAAAACTATCTCGCGGCGCATGGGTTCATTGTCGCCTTGGGGCCAGGGCCCGCGGAATTAGCCAAGGGATTTTGGCAAGAAACAATGGGTAAAAAACCAAACCTTTAAAATCATACCACTTTTTTCAAAGCCTACCTAGCCAAAAAATTGGCCGCCCGGCCCATGGGCCAATTGGCCGGGCTTTTTTTTAGACGGAAACGGAGAGGCCGTCGCCTAGGCTTAAAAAGTAAGCCCGGATGGCCGGGACGAGGCCGGCCAAATAGCCGGCCGCGACTATGGCTAAGCTTAAAAGCCATTCCCTGGCCGTGGGCGGCGACAAATCGATGACGACGCCGTAGTTGTCGCTTATGACGGGGCCAAGAACGGCGATTATAAAGGCCAGAACCGATAGGCCGATTAGGACCCCGGCCACGGTCAAGGCCAAACTTTCCAGGGAAAGGAGGGTTAGGATATCAAAGGGCCGGGCGCCCACGCTTCGAAGGATGGCCAGTTCCCGCCGCCTTTCGCCAAGGCCGGCCAAAACCGAGGAAATGAGGCCCATTAAGCCGGTGGCCGTAACCAATATGGAGACCAGCCACAGGACCTTTTCTCCCGTGCCCAGTATACGCCAGAGCTGATCGAGGGCCACCCCGGGCATGACGGCGCTTAGGGCTTCCCCCGGGCCCGATTGGAGTTCCCTTTGCAAGTTAAAAACGTCGCGGCGATTTTTTAAACCCACCAGTAAAGCCGTGATGGTTTTGGGGGTAAGGTTCATTTTCCTGGCCCGTTCGGCCGAAACGCTAAAACCCCTTATCGGCGCCCCGCCGCGCCAGTCGATATGGATGGCTTCCATGGATTCGAGGTTTATGTAAAGGGAGCGATCGACCGGGGACCCGGTGGGGGCCAAAACGCCAACGACCGTAAAGGGTTTGTCGGAGTGTTCCGGGGCGACGGCCCCCAGGCCGTGCCTTAAGACCACGCTTTGGCCCAGATCGTAATTTAGTTTTCTGGCCAATTCCGAGCCCAAAACCACCTCGAAGATATCCCCAAACTCACGGCCTTTGGCCAGTTTCAGTTCCAAACCCCTCCGGTAACGAAAGAATTTAAAAAAATCCCCGGTCGTGGCCACCACCGGGTAACCGCGATGGCTGTCACCCATGGAGATGGGAATGGTCCAGGCCACCTCGCTTCGTTGGGCGATTTTTTGGGCCGAATCCCAGCCCATGTTGTTGGTGGCCCCGCCCAAATGAAAGACGGCGTAAAGGATAATCTGGATCTGGCCGCCCCTGGCCCCGACCACCAGATCCGTTCCGGAAATGGCCTGAACGAAAGCGGTCCGCACCTGTCCCCTGACCCGCTCCAAACCCACCAGCAAGATGGTCGAAAGGGAAACCGACAAAACTATCAAAAATAAAGTCAGCCGCCTATTCCAAGCGCTTTTTAAGGCCAAGCCGACCAAGGTCCCGAATCGTTTCATTTTGGCGCTCTCGTTTGTTTTCCGGCCAAGCCGACCAAGGTCTCGAATCGCTTCATTTTGGCGCTCTCGTTTGTTTTCCGGCCAAGCCAAGGCGACCTTTTTCGCCGCCTTATTTACCCGCCCAAATTTTGGCCAAGGGGCTGGAGGTTTTTACGTTTCGTTAAGGTCTTTAAACTCAACCGCCCGATCGAGCTCCCCGGCTAAGGATCGATCGTGACTGACAAACAACAGGGCCGATCCGGCTTCCCGGCATTCCTGGGCCAGTAACCTTAGAAACGAGAGCCTTAGATCGGCGTCCAAGGCCGAGGTGGGTTCGTCGGCCACGAGTAACGGGGGCCTACCCATTAGGGCCCTGGCCGCGGCCACCCGCTGCTGTTGGCCCACGGATAACCTGGAAACGGGCCGATCGAAAAGATCTTCCCCCAGTTCCAGCCTGGCGATAAGATCCCTGGCCGCCTTGGCCGCCGAACCCGAGGCCCTTACGGCCGACTCGTTTCTGACCTGGGAAAAACGGCAAGGCAACATGACGTTTTCCAGGATGTTTAAATAAGGGACGAGGTTGAATTGCTGAAAAATAAAGCCCAACTTATCGCCCCTAAACTTATCCCTTTTGGGGCCGCTTTTGACGGCCAGGTCTTGCCCGTCAATCGATATTTCGCCCTCTCGGGGCCTTAGGATCCCGGCGATTAAGCTTAGAAAAGTGCTCTTCCCGCAGCCGCTGGGCCCGGATATAAAAACCCTCTCCCCGGCCTTGACTTCAAAGGACTTGACCCTTAAACGAAAAGAACCCCTGGGCCAGGAAAAGCTTAGATCCTTAACCCGCACCGCCGGCCTTTCGGCCAAAAGCGCCTCGGCCCCCGGTACTTTTTCGTCCCGGGCCACGGGACCAAGATCGAGCTCGCTCATAGCCAAACCCCAAGGCGAAAACCGCCCGACAAAATAGCCAAACCCGGCCCCCAAAGCCTTACGGCCAAGGGCTTACCGTCAAGGCCCTAGCGTTTAATGCTTACGGCCAAAGGCTTACCGCCAAGACCATACCGCTTAAACCTTACCACTTTAGGACTTTACTTGAGGCCGTCAACTCCTGGGCCGATTGGCCTTTGTCGCTGACCACCCTGGCCTCGACTTCTTCCAGGCCTTTAAAAGTCCCGAATAAATTAACCTCGAGACTGGTGAACTTTGACATGTCCGCGCAATCAAAAACATAGGCGGCTTCCAGATCCCCGTGTTCTCCGCCCTCTTCCCCATGGTCATGATCGTGGGTATGCCCCGGTTGTTCGCCGTGGTCGTGGGCATGGGGTGGTTCGTCACCGTGATCGTGGGAATGGGGCGGTTCGTCACCGTGGTCATGATCGTGCCCATGCCCATGATCGTGTCCGGCCGGCTCCTGGCCTTCCTTGGCCGCGTATTCGCCGAAAAGTTCGGCGGGGATATTGGCCGATTCGAAAGCGACGCTCTTAACCTTACAGTTGGCCTCGGCCGGGGCCTTGAAGAGCTCGTCGGCCTTGGCCAGTTTCGCGACCATGTCGGTCACTTCGGCTTTTTGGGCGTCGGTTGAGGGAACGTGTTCAAAGGAAATGAAATTGGCCAGGGGACCGTCCAAGCCCACTTCAAAGGAGCCTTCGTTTATGGCCAAATCCAGGGCGGCCACGCCATGTTCATGGGGGGCGTGGGTTTGGGCCAAAGCGACGCAGGAGAACAAAAGCGAAAAGGAAAAAACCAAGGCCGAAATCTTAAGCATAATAAACCTCATTTTTTGGCGTGATTGGGAAAACCTGGCAAAATGAAATGATATATTATTGCATTAAAACTCGGCTGTCAAGCCAAGATCCGACCCTCTCCGGTCCGGCCTGGGATTTTTTTGGACGGTTTCGAACGCCTACCAAAACATACGGCATGAAAATATTTTTTTGGATGGACTATTTTATAATTTTATTAAATAATAGTGGTAATTTGTATAAAAAATTTTAAATTGACTCAGCGACATCTCCGCGAAAAATTTTTTTGCCAAAATTTGGCCAGTTCGGTAACCGAACTGGCCAAATAAAAATACATAAATCTGGGTATGACGAATAGCGGAGTAAAAATAATTCCTCGACACTTGTAAGCGAATAGATGAGGAGCCTATATACTAAGCATTTTTATGAATTGGCCAAATGCTATTTTTTTTTTTAATTGGCATGTTCCCTGCGAACCAGGTCTATCCGTGATATAATTTCTTATATGCCCTTACTAATATAGCCTTAACTGAGCCACTACTGCAAATAAACTAAAATATAGAGTGTTTTATCTCCTAAATAGATGGCTTATAGGTACATATCAAGGTGGTATTCAGCATCGATATCTTGATTTTTACCGAGATGAGTATACTTTTCGTTTTAATCGTCGTAAATCAAGTAATGGCGGAAAGCTCTTCAGGCTACTCATTGAGCAAGTTGTAGTAACGCCCCCGATAACCAGAGACAAAATAAAAATTTAATTGGAGGAAGAGCCTATTATTACTACCGATAAATAAATTAGTGTTAAGTAAAAAAGTAAACGTATATTGATAAAGCCTAGGCCAAAAACACTTTTGGCATTAAAATTGCTAATGCAAATATAAAGCCAATGGCCCAAACATAGTACAGAAAATTGATACGTCAAAAATCGTGCCAACTTGATAAAACCCAAAAACGAGGGAAGTCGCCCACACCAGCTCAAAGTAAGCCTACTGCTCTATTCGCTTACAAGTGTCGCGTAAATATTTTTAATCCGCCATTCGCCATTCCCAGATCTTTATTTTATAATTGTACAAATTTAACTTGTTCGATAAAGCCTTTTTGGTTGGAGCCTTGTTGGGCTGGCAGGACTGATTTGTTAACGTATATGTTTGGTCTTTGTCCTAATATCTCAAATCGAGGTCAATTTCCTACGGGTTTGGGATGGTAATAAAACCTTTATATGTTTTATTTTAATTTTTATTTAGTAATTTTACTAAGTTTTTATTGGGATTTATATTAAATCAATGAATAAAATATCATTTATAAGTAAATTTACTAAGCGTTTATCTAAGATAAAAGATAGTCCACCTAAAGTGGGTATTTATTGGTTTATTAAGGATCCAAAGAAAAAACGTAATTCTGAGATTTTGGTTTCGCGGGCCATGGATGTGGTTTCGGCCTCCCAGGCGAGGGCTGGTTTCATTGATTCGCCTTATGAGCATTTTGGGGTGTGGGAATCGGTGGTGAAGGACTATCCTTGGCTGATTGGGGATGAGTATGAATACTGGCCCAGGGGAAGGGTTGTTTTAAATGTTGAAGAATTCATGTGGTACGTTTACTTGGATTCGGTGTTGGATAAGCCAAAATATCACGCGATGATACTTGAGGAGTTTAATATTTTGGATAAAAGTTACGTTTTTAAAAAGGATTCCCACTACGCCGAGGCTAAATACGCTCATAAATTCGCTTCTTATAAGGACAGACAAAAGAGGGCAAAAAGTCTTGAGGCTGATTGGGATTTTTAATGGGAGTGGGAGGTGAAAGGGGGTGACGGTCGAAGGGAGCCCGACGGTTATTGATGGTTGATGCCTTTGGATTCATTAAACTTTTTCGCGGGGCTTCTTTTACTGGG